>JAACDL010000094.1 GCA_009936765.1 Methanobacteriota archaeon | reverse complement strand
CCAACTTGAGGCAATGTAACGTGGGATTCGTCCATTATTACAAGGAACTTGTCGGGATTGCCATGGAATTGCTTAGCAGCTGCTGCAAAGAAGTCAAGCAGACAATATGGGCGCTCACCGTGCTCTCTGCCATCAAAGTGCATTGAATAGTTCTCGACTGCAGTGCAGTGCCCAATCTCGCGGAGCATCTCCAAATCATATCTGGTCCTTTGCTCTAACCGGTTCGCTTCGATTTCTTGGTTTTGACTCTTCAACTCGGCAACTCGCCCATCTAACTCAGTCTCAATATTCTCCAAAGCATTTTCAAATCTCTCAGGAGATACCATGAAGAACTCTTTCGGGTGAATCCAGGCCTCTTCTAACTCATCGAGAACTTCCCATGTAACTGGGTCACATATCTGAATATGCTCTACCCCTTCGAATCCAAATCTGATTCTCAATGGGTCATCACGGCTCGGCATCCAAACATCGAGATTTTCACCTCGTAGTCTGACATCACCGCGTTGTAAATCCGTAGTAGTTCTACTGTATTGTAATGCAACTAATTCTCGTATCAAATCAATTGGTTCGATTTCTTGGTTAACGTGTATTCGGCAGTGATATGCCGGGAATGTTTCTGGAGCGTTCAGACCATAGATACAGGATACAGATGATACTACTACACAATCTGGCCGACTTACCAAACTTGCAACCGTTGCGAATCTCTCCTGCTCTATTCGTTCATTGATTGACAACTCTTTATCGATGTACAAGTCGCGTTTAGGAAGGTAGGCTTCGGGCTGATAATAGTCGTAATGAGAAACGAAATATTCGACCCGGTTTTCGGGAAATAATCCTGCCATTTCTTGGTATAATTGGCGCGCTAAAGTTTTGTTGTGACTCATGATTAAAGTCGGAATATTTAGCCTCTCAATCAAGTGAGCCATTGCGAATGTTTTACCGGATCCTGTGACACCCAAAAGCACGCATCTTTCTTGCGCATTTTCTAATTGAAAAACTAATTTTTCAATTGCTTTTTCTTGGTCACCTGCAGGCTCATGTTTTGAGTGAATGCTAAACCGCGCAACGTCTGGTGAAAGCTTGTCTTTCACCGCCCCTTCAAGGGCCTTCGATATGTCGAAGGGATCACTCATTTTCTCACCATCAAGGCAGGTATAAACCGCCATTAACATGTATCACTGCACCAGTGATATATTTCGATTCATTACCAACAAGGAATGATACTGTGCCAGCGATATCTTCAGGAGTTCCTATTCTCTTTAGCGGAACCTCTCCCTCACGACTAGATCTTTTCTCGGGACTATCACCCGCTAAGATATCAGTATCAACAAAACCTGGAGCCACGATGTTTACTCTCTTACCTTCTGGCGCTAATGACTGAGCCAGTGATCGAGCCCATGTGGCAAGTGCGGCTTTCGAAGCAGAGTAGTCTGCGCCGTGAGATGAACCTCTAGTTCCGAGTTGGCTGCCAATCACACAGATTCTTGCATCACTTGAGAGTTGATTTTTAACTGAATCCCATACTAAGAAAGCACCTTCGAAATTAGTAGACATAGTACGTCTAAGATGTGTCAAATCCAGATCCTTGGCATCTATCCGGTCATATCTGCCATGATTGAGGACGAGCACATCGATTCCTTCAATCACCCATGGGTGAGTAGCCAATAAGGCAACTTCCCTAGCATCCGTAACATCGCAATTAGCTGCTACAGCATCTATTCCCGAATCTCTAATTTCATCAACGACCATCTCTGCTGGCTTAGATGCATTGCAGTAGGTCAGTAATATGCGATAGCCATCTTTAGCAAGCCGCCTAGAGATTGCAGCCCCTATTCCGCGGCCCCCCCCCGTAACTAAAGCTGTGCGCATGCCCTCCGTAGGAGGGCACTTACTGAATAACTCACTGGAGGAATTGAGCGAGTTGAGGAGGTTGCCAACCTTCTGGTTTCAGGACCTTACCATCCTCTCTTCGGATAACTTTACCATCGACTAATTTAGCCATATTAGAGCGATGTACCTCGTTGAATGCATCGTCATAAATATCTTGCATGCCGTGATTGATTATTGTTCCAGCAAGAATGTAACCAATATCAGCCAATGCATCTAGAACTTCTACCAAATCGCCCGCTCTTGCCGCTTCAGCATACTCTTGAACTTCTTCCATCAAGAGGTTTATTCGTAATTCAATCAATTCATCGGGACCTAAACCTGGACTTCCAAGTCGAGGAATTTCAAATGCTTGGTTAAATTCAAGTAAGGACATTACAATTGGATTCATGCACATAGGGGAGTGTCGCCGCTCTATGAAAGTTGCATTCCAATCAACAAAATCCAACCAGTGGAAACATGAGCTCTAAACCACCAGTTTTGGAATTGTGATCCAGATGCAGACAATACCACAAGGACCAGAATCAACGAAATAACAGCCCCTACAATTGAAACTACTGAAAATGCTGCAGCCCACAAAGGAGTCGATAGCAACATTACAGCCATAGTGGCAGGAGGTGAGAACCTTGCAGGGAAGGAATTGACGCCATTCTGTTTGTCGCTTTCAATATCCATTTGCGCATATCCAAGGTCAAACGCTGCAATCCAAACCAGAACACCCAGAGATACATACAACAAATCCGGGTACCAAGAATTAGATGAAATTTCGCCAGTTATAGCAACCCAAGCGCCAGCAGGAGCTAACGCTAAACAACAACCAAGCCACCAATGGCACACCCAAGTGTACCTTTTGAGATACGGATATACCACAAAGGCTGCAACAGGTATTGGAGACAAATACAGACAAAGAGGGTTTAGCATCCATGCCCCACCGACCAACATTACCAAGAAAACTCCACACAGAGTCCACGCTGTCTGGAGCGACATAGCCCCCGACGCCAAATGCCTCTTGGCTGTCCTCGGATTAGCCGCATCAATATCTCGGTCGATTATACGATTAAGGCCCATTGCCAAACCTCGTGCTCCGACCGCTGCAATGAGAATCCAAACTAGTTGTGAATAGGTCGGATCACCCGCCATGTAAGCGCCGATAAAAACGAAAGGTAGGCTAAACAGAGTGTGCTCGATTTTCACAAACGATGCAATCTGTTTGAGGTCCACTCACATCACCAAATTGTCAGGCCAAGGCGGCAGATTGAACCTCTCAATCGATTGGAGAGTTTCGGGATCATGCATTGTAATCGCTGGCCAACGCCTTACCGGAGTCGGACCATCATTAGAAGGAATCGGCGTGGTAGCGTCCCAGAAAATCCGGCCATCTTCTACGATGAAATCACGTTCAACTGCGAAGCGTGAAGTTAGTTGCCACAACAGTCTACGATTGATTCCCTCGCCGTGTAAATTCAGGTCGTTATCAGTAACAAATAACCATCGTAGGCTTTTTTGCGAGTCCAATTGCCAAATTGAATTCCGCAATTGATTTATTTTATTCCTTTGAGCCTCGGCATCCGCCTCATTTGGTCATTGCGCACCAGTACGAGGTTCGGGCCTCCCTTCGATTTCCACTGTAACAATTAACATTGAATTCCTCAATAATAGGGCGTCTTCGACACCTTCTAAATCCTTAATTTCAGCAACTAATGATTCACTTATCCCAGGGGCATCTTCCTCGCCTTTACGCCAAGGAGGGCAGTCTTCTACGAACGAGCCTTCGAGAGGGCTGCCACTTCTAGGATCGGCAGTCACTAATTTTGTAGCATCTATAATCAACTTGGAATGTACGTTCTCAAATGTGGAAGCTGGCTCTAGAGAATCGCTGACCATTCCATCGATAATTGTGATATCAGAATTCGGGTCGACTCTGTCATTAAGTACATCTAGTAGAGATTCCAAATCACTAGGGTTTTCATCTGTAGCAATCAGGATTTTCAAGAACATCATTTGCCCAGCCCCAAGTAATCCAAGGCAGGTTTTCCTAGCTTGCCGAGGATACCTTTGCTTACTCTTTACTATGGCTAAATTATGGAACCCAGTTTCAAGTGGAAGATGTAAGTCTAGTACATCGCGATGCTGGAAAGAAAGTATAGGCCTGAATTGTTTACCAATCGCCTCACCCAAATATCCGTCTTCCATAGGTGGTTGGCCCACAATAGTAGCAGGTAATACTGCATTTTTCCTCCTGGTAACAGCCGTGACATTCAGCACAGGGTACTGTCCAGTAAGTGAGTAAAATCCAAAATGGTCTCCAAAAGGACCCTCTGTTCGAGTCTTAGTAGCATCAACCCATCCCTCGATTACTACGTCAGCATCTGCAGGGACCATCAAATCCTGAGTAAGCGCCTTAGTAATTCTTAATCTCCTCTTACCAAGGAAACCTGCGAACATGTATTCTTCTAAATTGTCAGGGAGTGGAGCGATAGCGGAGAAAATCAATTCGGGGGGCCCGCCAATACATATTGCTACTGGCATCTTCCCTTCAGGCCATGCTGCTGCATGATCTGCACCGTGCTTGTGAATTTGCCAGTGTAACCCAACTTCCTTTGGACCGAATATTTGACCTCGGTACATTCCAAGATTGTGTTCTCCGGCATTTGGATCCTTGGTGACAACAAGGGGTAGTGTGATGTAACGCCCGCCGTCCATTGGCCAGGTCTTGGGTATAGGTAATTTAGTTACATCAACATCCATCTTGACTCTTTGGCAAGACCCTCTCCAAACTTTCTTCGGAGGCATTGAAATGGCATCTCTTAGCAGCGGCAGACCTGTCCATGGCCTCTTGACAATTCCGCCGATATCTGGCTTCATCAAGGCTACAAGTCTATCTCCAACTTCCGTTGGGTGTGATGCCCCAAGCGCTCTAAGTGTCCTGTCATGAGACCCGAAAAGGTTCATTGCGAGCGGTATCTCACTAATCTCCCCGTTTGGTAGACGCGGCTTTTCGAACAGAACCGCCTTGCCTCCAGACTTGACCAGACGGTCCGCTATCGCGCCGGCCTCAAGTTCCACATCGACTGGTTCAGTGATGCGCAGTAACTCGTCTTTCTTCTCCAAATGGGCGAGCCAACGAGTCATATTACGCCAGGCCATACAAGTTCCTGACCGACATTGCTCATGAATACTTGTCCTCCGCCGACTCATTGAAGTCCCGCCTCCCCTACGGGGAGGCATGGCGAGTTGTGATGTTCTGGTTATTGGAGCCGGACCCGGAGGGGGTTCAGCGGCGCTACACTCTGCTCGTGCAGGACTCAGTACCATGATAGTGGAAGCTGACCCAGAAGTTGGAGTCCCCGTCCATTGCGGTGAGTGCCTATCGCAGATGGCGATAGACAATTTAGATCTAGAATTACCTGAAGAAGTTGTTGCTCTAGATTGCAAAGGAATAAGAGTAATTTTTCCAGATGGAACAGCTAAATTGTTAACTGAGAAAGGATACGTTTTGGAGAAACATAAATTCGAACAATGGTTGTGCGATGAGTCTGTTAAAGCAGGCGCTAGTTTACACCTATCCCACAGGGTAACATCTATGGAAAGAGTTTACAATAGCGAAAATGAATTTGTCAATTGGAAAATTGATGGCAGAGGAAATGAATTTCCAATTGAATGTAAAGCGGTTATTGACGCTTCTGGAGTGACTGGAGCCGCCACCAAATTGCTAGACATGGGCACTGAAGTTGAGGTCATCGCAGGGTTTCAATACGAGATGACTGAAGTTGAAAATGACGGCTATCTTGACTTCTACTTATGGCCTGAATACTCACCACACGGATATGTGTGGATGATTCCTAAGAAAGGCGGTAGAGCGAATGTCGGACTTGTTACAACCGACAAAAAAGGCGCCATCAAATACCTAGACAAATTCGTCGAAGATACTTACTTGAAAGGCAAAGGCGTTCAGAATCCTGAATGGAGAAAACCCGGCAGTAAACCAAAACCATTTGGAGGTACAATTCCAATATCCGGACCTCGAGAGATTACTACAGGCGACGGCCTAATCCTAGTTGGAGATGCAGCAGGATTTACTTCCCCTCTATTCGAAGGAGGTTCACATCTTGCACTTTGGTCAGGAAGAGAAGCGGCTCAAACAATCTCTAAAGCGATTAACTTAGGAGATCTTTCTGACAAAAACATGCAACCTTATGTCAAAGCATGGAAAAAGAAGTTCCCCCCTTACCACAAAATACTGAAGGGTAAAACATCACTGTATGAATTATCTGACCAGGAATTGTCCAATATGGCACACTGCCTGCCTGAAGAATTGGGATCTATGTCGCCATTAGACAAAATTTGGATTGGTACGAAGTTGTTAGTTAGGCACCCAATCCTGTATACTAAAGGAGTAATCAGCGTATTACTTTCATTCGGTTATTCAAGAGCTAAGCATTTCGGTTGGTGAATCGATGGAATCTCTATTGATGCCTCTTGCTGTAGTGACAGCAGCATGGGTGACATACAAACCCGACGCGAGAATCACGTGGATTCTGGCTTTACCATTTTTTGTGCTGGCTGCAATGTTCACTATGGATTACAATTCGATACATTTGGTAGCATGGTATGGCGGAGAGGATTTACCGCTGAAGTATCGCTTTGCAGCAACTTGGGCTGCAAGAGAGGGACCAATCTTACTATGGGCTGCGTGGATGGCTCTTTTGACTACAATCTGGCGTAATCCATTATCTGGTGAAAATGAAGAAACTCACCTAATGCGGGTTCGAATGATGAATGGTTTTGCATTAACCCTACTACTGGTAGCTTGGATATTACAGCCATTCAAGGAAGCAGAGTCCGCTGGACCTGGGTTAAATGAACTATTACAAACAGATTTGATGATTATTCACCCACCTCTCATATTCCTTGCATACTCGTTGTGCATAACGCTAGCAATAATAGCAATTACATCCCTGATGACATCAAGTGAGGGAGTAAAAGATAGTTTGATTCAAGTTGCAAGACCTGCATTCTTTTTCTCAACTCTAGGCATCGGTCTTGGAGGACTTTGGGCTTACTTAATCCTAGACTGGGGGGGATATTGGGCATGGGATCCCGTGGAGACTGGCTCACTACTCCCATGGATTTGTTTAGTGGTCTTACTTCACCTTAGAACAAGACCGGGTAAAACATCCGATCACATGTGGGCCGGAATTGGGATGGCAACTGGCGCATTGGCATTATTTGCTACTATGGTAACTAGAGCCGGCGGTGTTTGGGCTGTGAGCGTACACACTTTCGTAATCAATTCCGAAGGCTCCCCTCCTGGAGACGTTTTTGGCAGGATTATGCTAATCTTATCTGACATCAGCGGTATCGAGGTCATTGTTTACCTATTAGCCATAATACAACTCATGGGGATATTCTTAGCATCCAGACTAGGTACTGAATTTTCTAAGTGGTGGCTAGCAATGTTGCCCCTTATTGCAATGATGGGAGTTGTAGGTGGAGGAGACGT
>JAACDL010000093.1 GCA_009936765.1 Methanobacteriota archaeon | reverse complement strand
TGTTCGTATTCGGTCCTGAAATCGGTGATTTCAGTCTGTCCGTAATCCCAGCCTTCTGTTCCTTCACGTAGTGAAATGGGCGGTGGACAATTCTGCAGTGCAGATGGGGTTTGGGATTGTTCAAGCGTCATTGGTAACTCAGAATGGAATACCATGCCGTTTATTGGTCTACCTTGGGGTTTACTTGGAATGATGGCATTCGCTCTTTTCTTGTGGTTGGCAATATCAATTGCAAAGGAACCATCGGCAACTTGGGTCAGTTCAAACCTTAGTATCGGAAGGAACTTTGGAATTCTTGGAATTTTGATGATATTCTACCTCATATATGCTGAGTATGAAATCGGTAAGCTTTGTCAATATTGTACTACTGCTCACGTTTCACACGTTGCTTCAACAATCGGATTTTTCCGCTTGAGCAAGATGTATGGTGGTAGTGACTGGAGTAATTCGTCTGTAATCACAGCAGAAACAGAGTCCAAAGAACGTAGAAAGCGCGGTGGTTACGTAGCACCGAAGAACTCTTCCGAGGAGGAATGATTTTGCAAGAGGGCAGTTGGTGGATGATATTCACAGCCGTCTGCCTTGCATCTCTAGTAGGTCTATTGGAATATGAGGGATTCATCAATCTAATCGATGATACTGAATCAGCAGCATCACTAAACAATACATCCGAAGAAATGCACCCACTTGGAATGGAATGTCTAGACCACGAAGGTCTTGCTATGCATTTCCACCCCTATCTTACAATATTGATAGATGGGAATGAATATTCAATTCCAGGTAACACTGGAATAGATACAGATGTTTGCGAGGGTGCAATGCACATGACTCACACACATGATGAATCAGGGAAGATACATGTTGAGAGCAAACAAATTGAGGATGTCCCATTGGAAGTTTTCTTTGATGTATGGGGCAAACACTTCGATGAAACCGGTATAATGGAATACAGAGATGGAACCATTGAGATGACTGTAGATGGTCAGATAAGTACTGATTACCAAAATCTCATTCTAGCAGATGGCCAAAATATTGTGATTTCTTACACTTCTAACTAAGGTGCGTAAATACCTTCGAAATACAGAGCGTCTGTGTTAGTGGTTACAGGTTCAATGCGATGTACGGTTACGTCTACTTTGGCGCTTGTGTGGTATGTCTTTCGCAATTCACGAAGTAATTGGTGATGTACATTTGTTATGTCCTCAGCCTTGATCATAGATAGGTGGCGATGACTTTCTTCATCAACTTCCACTGTATATTCTACCATCCAAGACTTAGTAGCAGTCTGATCCACTTCTGATGTGTTGTTGTTGTTCGATTCCATGGTATTACATGGTCACTGAACCTTATCAAATGTTTGGTTAGATGTTCATTACTTTCCTTAAAATGTTAATAATAAAGTAAATATTGTTAATTATTCCCGGTAATCTCTATTCTTCTTCCGCAAAGCGGGGATTACTCTTCGGCACGAATACTAGTAAAGCACCAAGGAAAATGCAAATCGCTAAGATCGCCAAAAGATGGTTATCTTTGATTTCCTCAAATTCTCTATTCGAGACTTCTACTACTCCGTAAGGCTCTCCGCCCTCTTCAGGCTCGTGCACTAGTACTACTGACCATGAATCTGTTAAGTTCATGTTGCCATATACCGATATATTTCCGGATGAGTTTACAACCTTCATTCCAACAAGAACTCGATCACGGTCATCTTCACCCATATTTTCAACATCAGGTGGGACTTCTTTTTCATGCTCGAGAACCATAATTGTCAACTGTCCAAATTCAGGGGAAGGAATTACAATTTCATCATCCACTAAACTCATAGCAATCTCTTCTGGGGCCAATCGTGTACTTTCCTGAAGTAATATTCTCTTTTGGACATCACTCCATGCATCATACCCTTCGGCAGTTTTCATACCATCTACAAAGAATGTAGGAGTTCCGTAAGTTGTGTTATCAGATTGCATTTGATATGCAATTCTAGCCAAACTCGCATCGTTTTCAAATGAATCACCCACGTGAATGCCGACAATTGCCGTTCTAGCTCCGTGTGACTTAGCAACCATCGTAAGTTCCGGGTCGATTTCAGCGCATGAGGGGCAATCAATGGCAGTCCTCTCTTCGACTACAATCGTTCTCTGCAGCCAGTGTTTATCCACATTCTCTTCTGCTAACGCAGTAGTGGCGGGGGTGAGGCACAAAGCCAGTACGAGTATGGCCATTATGTGTCTCATTAGTCCCGAGGAGCGGTAACTTGTCCATGAAGTTATCATGGAGATGCTTACCCGAATGGTCTGAGGGTGTGCTATGGTTGACCGCTGGGTTCAAGATCATCAACGTGATTCTTGGCGTAAGCAAGCCAAAGCAAGCGGTTATCGTGCCCGTTCAGCATTCAAGCTCAAACAAATCCACGATCGTCACAAGATCATCGATTCTGAAGACAGTGTTTTGGATGTAGGTTGTCACCCAGGGGGCTGGGCACAAGTAGCAGTCGAATTGGTCGGCAAAAAGGGGAAAGTCGTTGGTATTGATTTGAAATCTTGTGTTCCTGTTGAGGGGGCAAACTTGTTGGTTGGAGATATCACAGATCCATTCGCTCAACAATCTGTACTCGATGCTATCGATACAGAAGTTATCGATGTCATCATTTCAGATATCTCTCCTCACATAACGGGTAAATGGGATATTGACCAAGCAGTCTCATTAATGCTGGTAGCAGATGTTTTCGATTTCGCTCTACCTTTACTGAAGTATGGAGGCCACTTTGTAACCAAACTATTCCAAGGCGTTGGAGTTGAAGAGATGATTGAATTAGTGCGCCCACACTTCCAGACAGTGAAGAGATTCTCTCCTATGGCAAGTAGAAATTCATCATCTGAAGTCTACTTAGTTTGCAAATTCCATACTCCTAAGCGTGGTCCGGATTGGCAGATTAGGCCACAATTCGAGGATGCATTAGAGTCCCGTAAAGGTGGGCCAGAGCCGCTTGATGATGTCGAGCCAGTAAAATCCACTTTCAGGATTATGAAGAAGCGTACTCCAGAGGAGTAACATTTTCACATTCCTTTAGGTCTCGGGGAATCTTTCAATAAGATTAGAGCAATCCAGTCGGTTTATGCAAAATAAGCATACAAGAGACCAGCCTAAAGATGAGAGGACAAAATCAATTTTGTCTGATATGAAAAACCACACAAATGAGAAATCAGACAATAATGCTAGGCAGAAAGTGACTGATTTATTGCCCAATGAAGTAATTCACCGTGTAGAATTGGTAGTTCTACGTCGTTATCCTCGGCGTCTGGTGAACTCTGCGAATTATACAGGTTCATTGGCCGCTGCATGTGGTAGAGATGAAACTGGTTTGGTAGGGATTGTCCTTTGGGGAGAGCAAGTAAATCGGGTGAAAGCGGGAGACGTAATACGAATTGAGAATGGTTGGTGCCGCTCAAGAGATGGTGAAATAATAGTGTCAACAGGCAGAAATGGTTCACTAATGATTCTTGACAGATGATTTCTGACTTCGCGCAAGAATAAAGAGGGAGAGGTCGTGGCCGGGCTGCACTGAGGTGTAATATCATGTCTGAGCGAGCAACCGTCTGTACCGCTTCCGGAGTCCCACTAGTGGACAAAGGATCTACAACTTTCCCATGTCCATCCTGTGGAGAATCAATTGGCCGCAGCCCTCGCTGCAGAAACCAAGGTGTCACTTACGTCTGCAGTAATTGTGGTTTCCAGGGACCTTAATAATTGGTGATTACTATGGGAATGGTCGCACTAACCTACAAGGTAATGCCAGATTCTGACGTCGACGACGTCTCTGCTGATGATATTGCTACACAGATACAAGCTCTCAAGGACGATGTTTACGACGTCCAACTTTGTGAAACTAAGCCTCTAGCGTTTGGTTTGAAGTTTATTCAAGTTCATGTTGTCATGAACGATGGCTCCGGACTTTCGGACATTTTTGAAGACAACATGCGTGCCATCCGTGGCACTGGTGAAATCGAAGTTCTATCAATGGGACTTCTTTGAGCCTTAGTAAATACTTCAACAATGAAGTAATTTCTTTACAATTGTTGTAATGGCGTACGCATAAATTCTCTTAGAAGAGTTGTAGCGTAACTACCGGATGGTAGTATGAATCTAAATCGAATACAAGCGCCCTCAGGGTGCCACAAATCGTCATCTTGGACACCTTCAGTCCATTTGTCTCCCATAGTTTCCTCTCCAGCGATTGGAACCGGCTCATATTGGAATTCACTGAATGTAGTGACTAGAGGCCTTCGAGTTCCTTTAGTTGTTAGTCTCCCTATATCTTCAACCTTCCATGTGGTGTTGGCAAGTTCCATTTCGTCCAATACAGATTTCTCTATTTCTCCAACGAGACCTTCTGATCTTTCTAATATAGAACCAGGTAATTGTCCGGTAACTACTAGTCTTCCCAACTTACAATTCCTAGAAATACGATTCAATGTCCTTTCTTCAACCTTAACCATAGACGATGTTTCCAACTGTCCATTTTCATCGACCCTTCCAACAATGTCTCCTTCTACTGGAGATGATAGTGAAATTTCTGCATTTATTCTAGCTCGAATGGTTTTGTTAAAGGCGACAGACTGCAATGAATGAACGGTCATTAGTTGAAGATTATTAGGTAATTTTCTGAACGCTCCCACCCAGTCTTCAGGGTTAGCAACCAGATGCCTCAACATGTCTCTTTCAAATCCAAGCCAGTGTGGAATAATATCAAGTCCCTCTTGAGTAACTCCATTGTCACGAATATGTTTCCTAAAGTTGGCAACATCATCGTTTTCGTCACCCTCCATGCTTAGGTAAGTCATAACTGCGCTCTTCCAATCATTTGAGATGACATGGCGGCCAACAATAGGAGTAACAGGTCGTCCAGCTCCGAATCTTTGTGGTCCAATCCAATTTGGGAACAATCCATTACCGAGATTCTCTTTCATTCCACTTTCGATTTCTGAGATTCTTTCCATGGCTTCGGATTCAGTCATCGGACTGCCATCTGGGTGGCAACATCCACGTGCCACTATTGTGAACCTGTTTCCTCTGTGGTTCCCAAACCCTAGTTTCTGATGGGTT
>JAACDL010000092.1 GCA_009936765.1 Methanobacteriota archaeon | reverse complement strand
CAATTATTCAATGAAGAAGAATTGTCTGGAATGAGTGCACCAGAAGGAGAGGAACTATTCTTCTACATCGAACTTGAAAATGAAATGGCAAATGATATGACTATCAGGACATGGGGCGGAGAAGGTGATCTTGCTTTATTTGCTGAAACTGAAGAAATAGATTGGGAAGACTTCGAAGGCGGAGGCGGAGGACCAATGGGTCGCCAATGGGGACAAGATGGAAACTATGAATCAGATTTCGGAGAAGCGGATGAGGAAATCAATATTTTCTTTGCAAGCGGAAGAGTCGACATTACAATTACTGCAATTACTGATATTCAGGACATATCAATAATTGCTAAATGGGAGTCTTTTGACCAACCAGGACCAGGACCAGTAGATCCTGTAAATCCTGTTGACCCGGATGATGAGATTATTCCATGTAATGAACTGGCAGAGTTAATGTTTGAAGAACTCGATTACAATGGTGACGGGGACTTATCAATGGAAGAATTGGATGAGGACAAAGAGGAATTCGAAGAATTGGACTTAAACAAGGATGAAGTCATTGATATGAATGAAGCTAAATTAGAAATGTGCAACTGTGAAAACGAACTTTACATGACATATTCGCAAATGGAATCTGATGAAATTAGCATTGAGCTCATGTCCAGCATTGCTTGGCTAAATGAATATGATTTCTTTGAAATTGACAGGAATAATGACAGATACATTGATTTCGGTGAAATGGAGGAATATGGAGAGGATTGTGTGACAACTTACGATCCTCTGGACAGAGATGGTGATGGAACACCTGATGACAAGGATGCATTCCCTGATGACCCTAACGAAGACACAGATACCGACGGTGACGGCGTAGGAGATAATGCAGATGTATTCGCATCAGTAGATAATGATGTGATATGGGTATCCGCTGGGATGCTAGGGCTGATTCTAGTTTCCGTACTTGGATTCATGGTTGTACGCTCTAAGCGAGAACCTGAATATGCTTGGGAATATCAAAAGGACAACATGGCTGAACAAATGTTGGTTAATTTGCCACAGGCGCCAACTAGTCCACCACCAACAATTCAGGAAGTACCACCTGCATTGGATTTAGGACCGCCAGTTGCAGATGTTCCGACTGATATGAAAGTATCAGATCTCTACGATTGATTGCGCTTTTTACCAGGTTCAAGACCAAGTGGTCTGAGCAATGAAAGTACATGCCTATGCATTTGCGGTAGCATTTCAAACAGTACTAAAGCGAGCAAGAACATTGCACCAAGTGATACTACTCTTGAAGCATATGCGTGACCGAATTCAAAGATTGTCAGATTCATCCATCGCCAGTCAGGATAACCCATTTGCAACCAAATCAATCCTGCATTCCTAAACAGGTGGAGAATGTGAATCAAAGATAGTGCAATGAAA
Source organism: Methanobacteriota archaeon (assembly GCA_009936765.1). Lineage (GTDB taxonomy): Archaea > Thermoplasmatota > Poseidoniia > Poseidoniales > Poseidoniaceae > MGIIa-K1. Next base: position 15,092 of record JAACDL010000092.1, on the reverse strand, counting down.
AGTCCTCTGATTCGCTTTCGCCAGCTAATATCAAGAACAGAAATTGCACCTACGAAGATTATCATTGATTGGATTGCAGTGCAAGCAAGTACGAAATTAATGTATAGAGGTTCACCGTTAACCAACAATTCAGTATGGAATGAATATTCTGACATTTCTTCTGTCAAAAACCAACGGTTACCTTCCCAAGAACTCCATTCAACGGATTGCCCATTAACCGGATTTGCGTAAGTATCACCTAAGGTCACATCAGCACCACCAGCGAATGAAAGCAGTGCTGCTGATTGCCAAGCAACAAACCAAATCGCTAGAACATTGAGCATAGGAACATGAGCAATTAGGAGATACGGTAGCCCTGCTGCCGCAACAGCACCTCGGAACCAACGAAGTGCACTAGCATACTTCTTGATCACAACTCTCCTTTCCCAAATAGCGATAGCAATGGCGCCAGGCAAGGTTGCAGCACTCATTATGGTCAAAACCGCATCTTCATGATAATAGTAGAACCCTGTCTCATTAAAAAAGTAAAAACCAGTTAACAGCCAACCGATTGGGGCGATTATTTCTAAACGTTCAGAACGCATTCGCCAAGTGACAAAAAGAATGAACATACCCATCGCACCAAGAATGGTAGCGACAGACCTGTCGACTAGAAGGTCACCTGCCATGAGTACTGGCTGAAGGCTGCTTCCTCTAATGACTTCTCCTTAATGCACATAGAGGTGATTGATTTGCAACGATAACATGGAGGGGCCAATCGCAGAGGTAAATACCTCGAAAACCGACGATAATTGGAATGGTGCGATTGCATTTGTCGATAGAGATGGAGTGCTAAACTATGGTAGTCCAAATTACATCAACAACCCAGAAGAGTTGACAATTATCCCTGGTGCTAAAGAGTCGATTATGTCTTTACGCAACATGGGCTATAGAATTGCCATTGTTACAAACCAGTCCGCAATAATGCGTGGATTATGGGATGAAGATCGAATACATTCGATACATTCAAAATTACAAGAAGAAGTCGGAACTTTAGATGTCCTAATGACATGTCCGCATAGAACCAGAGATAAGTGCCAATGCAGAAAACCTCGGCCAGGAATGTTAAACAGAGCGTCAGAAATTATCCGAGGTAAGTCGCATGACAAGGTGGATTGGTGGGGCTCCAAGCCAGAACCAATTCATCCAATGGATCTAATGATTGGAGATAGAGATTCAGACATGGGTGCAGGTTGGGCCGTGGGTGCAAGGCTATTCCAAGTTGATGAAATGGTAGGAATTGCTGGCGTTATCGATAGAATCATTGCGAATGATGAAGGTGATGAATTCAACCCGGTGGAATAGTTATGTGGCTTGGACTTGATGATACCGATTCACTAGATGGTGGCTGTACCACTCTAGTATTCCATCAACTTCTCGATGCACTACCATGCGATTATGGAGAACCAAGGTTGACTAGGTTATGGCCATTTGCAGCTCAAAGAACAAGAGGCAATGCTTCCTTATCGGTCGAACTTTTTTGTGATGAAAGCATAATTAAGTGGTTAGATGAATACTGGATAAAGCATATTTCTCTACTGAAAGGAGAGATATCACATTCAGAACATTCGGACAGAAAACAATACCCATCCGACCCAGGCATGACATTATTCGTGACTAAACCAGATGAAATCCACTATTGGAATGCTGTTAGAGGTGAGGCTACTTTCATCGAAGGTGGGCATCAATGGGGAGGACAAGGGCGCATCGGTGCTGCAGCCTCATGTGCATGGAGCGGGGATGTTGCTACATGGGAAGGAATCGCATGGAGAAAGGGCGAGCGAAGAGTAAGTGAAGAGTCGCTTACAACAGTTGATGCAATGGAAGGTACATTCCTTTGCAGGGACCCAAGAAATAATCGCGGTTTGATTGCGCCTAGAGGTCCATGCCCCGTAATGTTTGGAGTAAGGGCAACAAGTTCAGATGTTGCATTAATGGCTACTAAAGAATTAATCAACGGAAGTGCTGAAACAACAGGTTACAGGATTTTCAGAACTAACCAGGCATCTGGAGATCACATTCAGTCGATTCACAAAACCACTGTTGGGACAAAAGAAATACTCAATGGAGGTCACGTAATTTTGAACAATAACATTCTAGCATTTTCAGAATCTGGAGATATTAACAAATTGGCACAATGGCTAACAGAAGGAGATTCCATCGAATATATCGGTCTGGAATTTGAAGGTAAAATTCATCTTGAAGGTATTAGAGTAACACAATCTCAAATCCTAGAGAGGCCCGTATGCGAATGTGGCACACGGATGAAATCTATGGGCAAAGGGCAAGGAGTTAGATGTCCAAAATGTAAAATCAAAAGTTTAGACAAATGGGTTGAATCAGACAGGATTCCACCGATTAGTGGATGGGCTCAACCACCTGTCGATAAAAGACGCCATTTAGCGAAGAGTATGGCCTAATGTCCTAAATGTTGATAGCCGATACCTATTGGCAACATCATGGTCAACTCAACACAAATCACTTACATTGTACTCGGACTTACCTTGCTGGCAATGGTTTGGTACATTACAAATCAGGGTCGTGCAAACATGGCACGAGTCAAAGCTGAATCTGAGCCTGCAGTTGCAGGAGATGACATGATGGAAGGTTCGGCTAAGAACCCAGAACAATTCGATGAACCTGACGATGATGCTTTAGACGAGATGGCCAAGCTTCTCGGTGAAGAAGAAAACGAATGATCAATTGATGAAACCCTCTTCTGCCAATCGCAGAGAGATTGATTCGTCATCTATCCAGAGTATTCTTTTTGAATCTGAATCTGGTCGTGTGAGAAGCCATACTTTGTCTGAGTTAATCTTTTTCTTACCACGAGCAGTCAATGGGCTATCGTCCATTGAAACCCCGCCTTTAGAAATCAACAAAGTTGTCCATTTACTATCTGAGATCATCTTGTTAACACCAGCGATAATGTCTGATGGAATCTTACCACTATCAGGACAATAATCGTCTAATACTACCAAATTGACACCAGGCAATACATTTGCAGTATGCAATAATGACTCTAGTGCTTGGTCGAAATTACCTACTAAATTCATGGCATGAAATCGGGATGAGGCGGTTAAATCCATACCGGTAAAAATCTGAGAAAAACGAGTTCCATTGGGTAATTCAGGTGAAGCCCAAAGGACTCTGCCGCCGCCAGAAATCGCTTGACGAGCCAATTGTATACCCATAGAGGTACCACCACATGAACCCTCAACTGCAAGATGGATAGAAGAGTCGTCCAAAGGCGCTTCCCAGAGACTCATAATATCAACTCATTCAAAACTCAATGTTGATAGGGAGTCTACTTCTTCTTCCTCTTCTAAGACATCACCAAGTAAAAGGTCGAGCAAGTCACCATTGCTATCCTTTTCCTCTGCTTTTTCTGTGATAACCTTGCGAGAACGAGATAATCGAGAAGACATTTTTTGGTGAGCTTCTAATTTACGAGTAGCATCACGATAATCACTGGTAGAAAAGTAACCTACAAATTCATCTTCTGGACCGGTAATAACAATTGCATCTGGATTTTCTTTACTCATCAAATCCAAACCAATTGAAAGTGGAGTATCTGCTGAAATTGATAAGATATTTGTCCTCATAATCTTGCTAACTTTAACTTTAGTTGCATTTACTCCTTCTGACATTTTCTGGAAAATACTTCGGGCTGTTACGACACCTAGAATCTCACTACCTTTCTTGACTAAAACTGCATGATCAGGATTTACTGCAAGTTCTTTGCATACTTCGCTTATTCTTGTCTTCATTTCAACAACAATATGCTCATCGGCAATTGACATATCAGCAACAGTTGGCTCTTGCATATTCCATTCTACCCACCCATACAAGATATTGCTTTCCCAACATTCTATCAATGGCAAGCCATATGACCCAATTACTCTTCACATCGAATATGGCAGGAGAATTACGCAAGGGTGAAAGGATACCTCGAAGACCGCTTCCTAAGTTCGAAGAAGTAGGTAGTTTCTCGAAAGCAATTGCTCGTGATGGCCTGATTGGGACTGCATTAGACGACACTAATGAGTACGGCCCAAATGCAATGATTGTAATTCTGATGATTGTTGCCAGCATTACAGGTAGCATAATTCTAGCATTCCGTTATCTTTGGTAACCTCTTAATTTGGACATTTTTTAATTTTCTTAAGGGCAACATACAAACCCTTCACAGTACGCACGCTTTTCATGAGCGAAGGTTCGGTCAATGTTGAGAGTCGAACTTCTTCGCAAGACAAGCGATGGACAATAATGGCTGCATTGTTGGGAACAAATACCGCTGTATTACTGTTCCAGGGTATTGAGCAAGAATCAAACCCGAAACTAGTAAGGGAGATTGCACTTACTATAATTGCTGCAACAATTCCTTTCCAAGGAGTTTATTTCTTGATTTACACATTCTTGATGGAACATAATGGGGATCTAAATGAAGATATGTTGAAGAGACTAAATTTTGCGTCTGCATTGTGCCAGGTATTCGCATATCTTTCTCTAGGCGGAGTGATTGTTCTGTGGTACAGTATGTCACAGATGGTAGGAATTGCATTCACAATATCTGCATTAATTGCGATGATATTAGTCAGAACATCGATGATGCAAAGAGAACAAACAGAAGATCATTGAATTGCGCTTCGTGCTAATTCAACAGCTTCATCAACAATTTCACCCGAGACTCCGATATGGTTAGCAGGGTCAAACATTGCTTCTAGTTCCTCTATGGAGAATGCTGCAGCAACTGCAGGAGTCCTAGCACAGACATCGATTAATTCCTCACCATTCTCTATTGCTTCGAATGATGCAGAACGAAGAATTTCGTGCGATTCATCGCGACCAATCCCGTGACCTACCAATTCAATCATGACCTTTTCAGCCATGACTAGACCCTTCTGACTAGCGATGTTTGCTAGCATTCTATCTCTGTCAACCCATAGATTGGTCAATACATTGGCGGTTTTGGCAATCACATCTTCACATAGTGCAGAACCATGAGATAGTGTAAATCCTTCACTGCTTGAATTTGCCAAATCCCTTTCATGCCAGAGTAGTGCATTTTCATATGTAGGGATAATGAATGAACGTACAATCCTTGCCAGACCTGATGCGTTTTCAGACTTAATCGGGTTTTTCTTGTGCGCCATTGTTGAAGAGCCTACTTGTTTCTTTACATCAAAACCTTCACCTGCTTCTGCAATCTCTGAACGCTGAAGGTTACGTATTTCCTGCAATACCTTCTCACATGTACAAGCCACGTTTGCAAGCCATGAAACATACTCGACATACCGATCTCTGCCGACAACTTGTGTTGTAGCAAGAGGAACCTGTAGACCGAGATGTGTAAGAATCAATCTCTGTAATTCTCTTGCTCCATCGCCTTGTGCAGCACCGGTTCCAACGGCACCCAAGAACTTTCCAACAGCAATACGTGGAGTTGCTTCATCCAAACGAATCAATTGCCTTCTCATCTCATCTAGCCAAACAGCTGTTTTGAGACCGAATGTGATAGGAACTGCTGCTTGGCCATGAGTTCTTCCAAGCATTACAGTGTCTCGCTCTTTTTCAGCCAGATTAGCAGTAACTTCAATCAGATTACACAATTGTTGACGGAGTAGAACTATCGAATCTCTGAGTTGCAGCCCCACAGCAGTATCTACAATATCATTTGATGTTGCACCTAAATGAATGCACCATCCCGCATCTCCTGCCGCTTCAGCCATGGCCTTTGTTAGGGCCATGATGTCGTGCCTTGTTTCAGCTTCAATTTCGGACACTCTCTCTTTGGTAACGACACTAGGAACTGCGATTTCGGCAACCTTGGCATAGTCCATTTCTGAGACCTTACCCATCTCTTTGTGCGCCCATACAAGAGCTCTTTCAACCTCCAATTGACGCTGGTGCCGACCTAATTCGGACCAGATCTCTTTGAACTCTTGACAGCCATATCGATAGTCTAGTGGGCAGAATGCCATATTGTACTCCCTCTGAGGATAGGACATGAACATTCCGAGTGATGGAAAGTTCAAGTTTTGGGCAATTTATTCGAAAACTAGGTGTCCTCTGACACCATCCCATTCTGTTTTGTAACCCAAATCTAAGGAGCCCTTCATGTGCGGTCCAGCAACAACCAATGTCTCATATTCGCCGCCTTCACCATCGACATTGAATCTATATTTCGCAGCAAGAGACTTCAGACGGAGCAATGAATCAGTAGTCATTATATGCCCGAGCCATTCATCTGTCAAACCCTCGGAAGAGACTCCTGTGATCATTACCTGAAACCCGTTACTAACCAAACCATCCATGTGCGACTCACTGGATTGATGCCACAACGGTGTGAATGATTTAATCTCAAGCCGTTCACACATTCTCTCGAGTCTTGTTTTCTGATAGTCAGATCTGATTGCCCCAGAAACTATTCCATCTATTTTGATTTGAGAAAGTGCTTTTTCAAGATCTAAGATTTCTTCTTCTTGAACTCCTTGGGTAGTAACTGGCAACCAATCATAATCACATAATTTGGCTTGCGCCTCTACCAGTGACGTTCCTGGAATTTGAAACATCCATGAATCATCACTCTCAACTAGCATAGTAACAAGATGAGTAATGTCCCAACCCTTGCATTGCGCCCACCATATTGCGGCGCTACTATCCTTGCCGCCACTTGAGAGTACTGCCACCTTCACATAACTCGCATCCCGCCAAGGTTGATAAGACCCCGACCCGGACAGCCACTAGAGGTGGATACTTTGCAACCGAGCGGAAGAGGATATGACCACGGCATTACAACATTCAGTCCAGATGGAAGATTGTTTCAGGTAGAATATGCTAGAGAGAGCGTAAAGAGAGGAACTACAACTGCTGGACTGAAGTTCAGAGATGGCGTTGTATTGGTATGTGACAAGCGTATTGCTAGTCGCCTAATAATCCCAGAATCGATCGAGAAGATGTTCAAAATCGATGACCATGTTGGTATTGCTACCAGTGGACTTGTTGCAGATGCTAGACAACTTGTCGCTCGTGCACGTGTTGAAGCTCAAGTTAACAGAATCACATATGCTGCATCAGTCCCAGTAGATATTCTAACGAAGAAAATTTGTGACTTCAAGCAGTCATTTACTCAGTACGGCGGTTCTAGACCATTCGGAACAGCATTATTGATTGGAGGAGTAGATGAAAACGGAATCCACCTATTCGAAACTGACCCATCAGGGGCATACCAGTCATACCATGCAGGAGCAATTGGTAGCGGCAGAAATACAGTTATCGATTATTTCGAGAAGAACTGGAAAGAAAACTTGACACTTAATGCTGCAATGAAACTTGGATTGGAAGCGCTCAGAAACGCTAACGACCAGGAACTAAACAGAGATGCTGTTGAAGTTTCAGTTGTTGACTCAGAAGGTTACAGAGTCCTAGATAGGGACGAGGTTAACAAGCAAATTGACCGTCTCAAGCCCCTTGAGGAGTGAAAGCTAACATGGTAAGCCTAGACTCCGCTGTCTTGGCACGATGGGAGTACGGCGGTAAGCGTTACGAAATACTAGTCGACCCCGACTTGGTAGACAGTTTCAAGTCTGACCCATCTAGTGTAAACATTGATGATTTTCTGGCTACCGACGAAGTCTGGCATGATGCTAGAGGCGGAGATAGACCTACAGAAGAGGCGATTGAATCAACATTTTCTACTCAAGACATTAGTGAAATTGCAGTTATGATTATCGAAAAAGGTAGCATACAACTTACTACGAATCAAAGAAAGGATTTAGTTGAGCAGAAACGCCAAATGATTATCCAAGAAATTCATTCTACTGCTATCGACCCTAAAGCCAAAACACCCCATCCTAAAACTCGAATCGAATTGGCTCTTGAAGAAAGTAGATTTTCTGTAGATCCGTTTAAGAGATTAGAATTACAGGTTAAGGATGCGATCAATGTGCTAAAGCCATTGATTCCATTATCATTTGAACCGGTAAGGGTGGCATTCAGGATTCCAAGCGCTGGTTACGGCGCATGTGGTAAATTCTTAAGGCCATATTTGGATAAAGAAGAATGGCTCTCAAACGGCGACTGGGCCTGTATTATCGAATGCCCGCCAGGGATGGCAGGTAACTTAATTGGCAAGGTAAAAGGAGTCGCTGGCAATTCTGAAGCTAAAGAGTTGTAATTGTTACTTACAAGCGTCTGCTTTATCATGGGATGGCGGGTCGCCCGACTTGGAGACAAAGAAATGTCAGGAGCGAAAGAAGGCGCCGAGCTGCGCCTCGTGACTCCGGGGGAGGCCATCGGGGCCTCAACAGGAGTGCGAGCAGGAACTGGAACCCTAATCATGGGTGACAATATTATTGCAACCAGAGTTGGTTGGATTAGAGAAAACAACGGTGTCACATCAGTTGACCCGATTCATGCGGCATATATGCCGAGATCAGGAGACCTAGTAATTGGAGTAGTCGAAAGTGTTCGAAACAATCTATGGTTTGCAGATGTAAATGGACCATTCAATGGATTACTTCCAATGTCATTAGCACCTTGGAAAGTAGAATTTGGTGCTGCTAGACAACAAATGGACATTGGGGACGTAATGTTGGCCCGAGTTCAAGAAGTTGACGAAGCACACAATATTGTTCTAACAATGAAAGGCGTAGGCCTTCGCAGATTGAAGGAAGGAATTATGTCCGAAATTTCAATGAATCATATTTCAAGACTACGTGGAGACGGTGATTCAACTCTACGTACTCTAAAGGAAGTAAGCGATTGTAGAGTTATAGTCGCTGAAAATGGAAGAGTCTGGGTCGATGGAGACGCAGATGGAATCACATTCATGCGTGCTGTACTCGATTTAGTACGCAACGAAGGCCACAAGGCCACATTCAATGCTTCTCTTGAAGCATTAATCGATAACAGGAGGAATGCCTAATGGGTGGATATGGAGATGTTAAGTTACTACGCGAAGATGGACTGCGACTAGATGGTCGCAAGGTCGATGAAATGAGAGAAGTTGAAATCGAGGCAGGCATATTGCCTGCTGCCGATGGCTCTGCTTGGGTTAAGCATGGACTTAACGTTGCAGTTTGCGCTGTTTACGGCCCAATGGAAGCACACCCTAGGAAGATTCAGCGACAAGACCGTGCGGTTATCGATGTCAGATACAACATGGCACCATTCTCAACAAGCGACAGAATCCGACCTGGTTTCAACCGAAGATCTAGAGAAATCAGCAAAGTTACTGCAGAAGCCCTAGAGAGTGTTGTCCTAGTCGAAAGATATCCTCGCTCAAAGATTCGTGTTGAAATTGAAATTCTTGCTGCAGAAGCAGGAACTCGTTGCGTAGGTATTACTGCAGCAGCAGTAGCGCTTGCAGATGCAGGCATTCCTATGCGTGACCTAATTGTAGGAGTTGCTAGTGGAAAAATCGAGGATACTGTTGTTCTAGATTTGGACAAGGCAGAAGACAACTATGGTCAAGCCGATTTACCAATGGGAATTCTTCCAACTACTGGAGAAATCGCTTTCCTACAGATGGACGGCGACTTATCTGTCGAAGAATACAACACCTGTATGGATTACAACTTGAAAGCTGCTAGAGAAATTCACGTACTAATGGTGGATGCTCTGAAGCGAAGATATGCCGAAAAGAACGGAGGTGAGGCTTGATGGTTGAACTAGTACCAAGTCTACTACGTCAAGAATTGGCAGCCCTTGCTGCTAACGATGAGCGTATCGATGGCCGTGGCCGTTGGGATTCTCGTGACATCAAACTTGAAACAGACTGCCTATACAATGCAGAAGGAAGTGCAAAGGTTACTTGGGGAGACACAATCATCTATGCTGGTGTCAAATTCGAAATGAGAACCCCTTGGCCAGACCGGCCATCACAGGGATCTTTGATGTGTGGCGCTGAACTTCGACCAGTTGCTGGCCGCAAGTATGAACCTGGACCACCATCTCCTCAATCCATTGAATTAGGACGAGTTGTAGACCGTGGGATTCGTGAATCAGGATGTATTGATATGGACTCATTGTGTATCATACCTGGTGAGAAAGTACTAGGTGTCATGATAGACATACACGTCCTTTCAGACAAGGGTAATATTTTCGATGCTTGTGCTCTTGGAGCAATCGCAGCACTACGAACAGCAACTGTTCCAGCAGAACGTTTTGACATAGGAGAAGACTATCCATTGGCAGTCTCTATGACTCCAACTATGTGTTCATTTACCCGTGTCGGAGGACGCTATGTTCTAGATGCAAATGAAGAAGAAGAATTAGGTGGAGATGAAAGAATTCACATCACTCTAGGTGATGAAGGACACCTACATTCACTTCAGAAGGGATTAAAGGGAACTTTCACGCCGGCCGAATTCGACGAGATACTAGGAGTCGCACAGCAGCGCTGCGCAGAACTCGCTAATCTGGTCAACTCCAAGGAGGCTTGAACATGGCAAAGCGAACCCAGAAAGCAGGAGCAACCGGCAAGTTCGGTGCACGATATGGAGTCAGCGTTCGACGTAACGCAGGCATGGCCATGAAGAAGAAATCCGCCAAGTATACATGCCCAGTATGCCAATACCGCAAGGTCAGTCGTAAGGCTGTAGGAATTTGGGCATGTGGAAAGTGTGGCCACACATTCGCTGGTGGCGCATGGGAACCTTACACCCGTGCATCTGATGCAAATAACAGAATCATACGCCGAAATGCAGATGGTGCAACCACTGCAGACATGGCTTACATCGCACAGCAAGCTGCAATCGAGTACGAACGTGCACTAGCCGCTGGTGAGATCGACGAAGAGGAGTGATTCATTTTGTGGTCTATCCGCCTATCGGTGGATTCGCCATGGGCTAAATCACTGGCATCTAGTCTTGCAAGCGAAGAAGAAGTGACTTCTCGAGAAGATAACTTCAGTTTCATGCTGAATGAATTACGTGCTAAGGATGCTAGAGCGATGTGGAATACTCGAATGAGATCACTAGTTATTGCAAACAACGTAATTCAAGTGATAAATTCATCAAGTAATAATGAATGAGGTGGAAATAATGGAAGCAGCCCAGCAATTGCAGATGGTAGTAGCAGAAGTACAAGCAGCAAGGCAACAAGTTGCTTCGCTTAATGCACAGTTAAGAGAGTTAGAAGGAACTGTTCAGGCAGTTAAAGCACAACCAGAAGACATGGCGCTTCACCGGCAAATGGGAACAATTCTGGTTGAGGTTGAAGACCGACCGCAATTACTTGAGGACCTTGAGTCAACCTTAGTTCAAATGAAAGCCGCTGTTTCAACAATGGCAGAAAGGGAAGCAGAATTAATTTCAACTTATGAAAAATTGAAGCAATCTCTTGAGGGATGATTTTGGACGAATTGGCAGACTGGATTGAGAACGCCACATTAAACGGCGCCGTCCCAGTAATTACCGGAAGAAATGGTGACATGGACACTGTTGGTTCCGCAATAGCTCTTGCAGCATCAAATCCTAATTTGCTGGCATGTGGGCTCCACTTAGGCCGGCTAGCCAACAGACTATGTTTGGAATTGAATGCACCATTTAGAAAATTGGGGAAGAATCCTAGTTGGCCGTCAAAGATAGGTGGAGTAATTATTGTTGATGCTGCTTCAGAATCCCAAACTGGACTTACGATTCCAGAAGGCATTCCAAAATGCGTAATCGACCATCACGATACTTGCGAATGGGATTTCAAACCAGGGGATTTAGAATTAAGAGGAGATGCTAGAGCGACGACTCAAATGGTATTTGAATACCTAAATCGATCAGCACCTGACACTCTTTCTGATGAAGTTAAGAAACTACTACTGGCTGGATTGATTACAGACACAGGTAGGTTTCGACATGCTGATCAATCTGCATTGAGATGTGCATCGGAAATAATGGAAGGTGCTGGTTTTGAGTATCAAGAATTTGTCGAGTATATCCAGAATGAAACAATCTCAGCGAGTGATCGTGGCGCCATATTGAAGGGAATGTCAAGATGTCAATCGATTGAATCAGGGAAATGGAACCTAGTTCATACTCATGCTGGAATACATGAAGGCAAAGTTGCAGCATTGATAATCCAAGCAGGAGCAGAGGTGGCCCTAGTTTCAAGAAGTAGAGACGGGGAAACTAGACTTACTGCTAGAGCACCAAGGTCTTCAACCAAATCTGGAGTTCACCTCGGCAAAATGATGCAATTACTTGCAGAGAAAATGGGAGGAGAAGGCGGTGGCCACGACGGTGCTGCTGGATGGAGCGGTAAAATTGACCGTATTGCAGCTGAAACTGCATTCATCAACATACTTGCAACTACGAAGAGGGATGAAAATTGAATCCTGAAGAAATAATTACAGCCTATGAAAATGGTGAGAGGGATTTAGAACACCTTCTCGAGAAAATGCGATGGACTAGTTGGCTTGGAGTTGCTGAACTTGGTTTGGTAATGAATAGCGACATTGTTGAATTCCTACAAGACAAATTGACTCCTGCTGAAACTGAAGTTCTAAATTTAGTAAAGAAGAGATTGATTGGAGAAATCAATCTCGAATCGATTGAAGATGCCCTGATTGTTGCAAGAGACCCCGACACTAGAGATCTAGCATTAGAAGGAAGGCTAAGAATGGAAAGGGGACTAGTACACTTCGAGAACGGCAGTATTGAAGAGGCAAGAGATGATTTGACATGGGCTGAAACTCGCCTAAAATCTGTCTCAAAGGCTAGTCGTGACCATGATATCTCACTACTGAACAAAGCCGCATTCCACCTTTCAATAGATGAACCAATGATGGCACTGCACGTACACGGTGAAATATCTCGCAGTGCAGGTCATGCAAATGAAACAATAGCGATATCACGTATTCAAGCAGCAAGAATTCATTTGGGATTCGGGCATATATTTGATGCTGCAAGGTGTGCATTCAACTCTCACGCCCATTCGATGATTGCAAAGCAGACTGAACTTGCTGTTGAATCAGGAGCGATATTTGTTGAAATTGCTAGCGAATATACAAATGAAAACGCTGATAAATTTGCAGACCAAATAATGGATGCAAAACCATTGTCAATAGGTGAGAATGCTCCAATACTCCAAGTGCATCCTGATGATGTGAATGGTGTCTTTGAATGGTGTGTTGAAAATACCCTTGAGGGTTACTCTGGTAATGACAGACCTGACTTGCGAGCATTGCTAATGCTAGCCAAGAGGCTAAACCGACAAAACTTGTTCGCAGAATTACTCAATAGTCCAAATATGGTTGAAGATGCAATGCTTGCAGCATTATGTGCATCTGCTAGTGAAGGCGAGATGGCAGAGACATGGACGAAGAGAGTGACTGAACTTCTGACACTCAAGGGCGCTTAATCAAAGCATTTCTTGTGCTTTAAGCATCCATTCTTCGGCCCATTCGTCACCTGAAGTGAACAAAGACCTGGCTAGGAAAAATGCTTCTGCTGCATCTCCCGCAGAAATTAGGTTCTCGAGTTTCCTTAGATTTGGCTCAACTATTTCCCCTTCAACCTCACTAGTTTCTTCAGGCTGTATTTCAGAAATATTTTGTGAAAGTGATTGCATCCTAGTAAGGAAATCAGCACGAGTATCCAATGATGGCCCGCTCCACGGAATCGCCTCTTCACCATCCATAGCACCTTTCAAGCGCTGTAAAAACAAGTCTCTTACTTTTTCACTAGGTCGTATTTGTTGAACGTGGTCATAGCATAACCAAGCCTGGTCCACTTCGCTTCTTCGTTCGTGCAATCTGCCTAATTCCATCCATAGTTCATGGTTGGCTGGGCGATGGGCAAGGAGGTGGTGTACTAATTCGATGAACAGTTCTTCATGCCCTGCACTTCGAATTCGCTCTAGCCTTCGGCCGTAGACAATATTAGATCTCTGATCTGTAAAATCCAAGCCTCGACAACGAATTGCAAATCTTGAAAGGGCTTCTCCTTCAAGAGATTTGAACCAGTTCTCTGGTTCCAAAGAATCGGTTAGGAAAGCAGCTTCGAGTAATTCAATTCCGACTTCAAGATGGTTAACACCATCGAGTTGAGAAAGTTGATTAGGATCTCTGCCGAGAACGACAAACAGGTCTTCGAGAACTAGAGCAAGTCCTTCTCCGTCCCCTCTAAGTCGCTTGATGTTGGCTAAACACCTCCAATTCCTCTCATCAGTAAAGTCGTAAAGAACAGCCTGTTGGGCATTTTGCTCAGCCCATGCAAGATTCTCATCCATTCTATCAGAATCTTTGATGCCAAGTTTGACGAAACGATCTGCTTGTGAACGGTGCCTACTCCCTAAATTGCGCCGAGGGTGTTGAAGGATGGAAGCACTATCCATGTAAACAACTCACTGAACCGACATGAAACCTGAACGGTCATAACCCCAAGGGATTGTTGCATCAATTCCAATTTTCGCGGTTTTCCCATCTTCAAGCCTTGATGGGTCCAGACTAGAGCCTTTTTGATCGGATAGAATAATTGAATCAGAATCAGGTTGCCAACGAGTCATCATCGCCCATTCAACTCTAACAGGGTCGGTAATATCGATATCTTCGTCAACAACAGTGACCATTTTAATAGAACGGTGGCCAGCCAATGCTGCGTTAATCGCCTTTACACCGTCTCCTTCATTCACGACCTTGATTTTCACTACTGCAGCCAACCAACCGCCTCCTCCTTCCGTCATGTGAACATCAAGGCATTCGCAAACTTCACTCACTGCAGATTTGATTGTTGGCGCTCTTGGAAGGCCCATCAGAGTCTTGTGCTCTGCTTCAGCAGGAATGAGTGCGTGGAATACTGGATTTTCGCGGTGAGTAATACCTTCAACCTCGATTACAGGCTCTTGCCTAACATCGTCTACTGTGCCAGTAATATCAACATAAGGCCACTCATCGTCATTATCGGTAGTTATCCTACCCCACATTGCGTACTCTGCATGAGCTGGAACTTGTATGCCATTAGGCAGTTCAACTAATTCTAACGGTGAACCATGTATTTTTTCATGAAGTGCTGATGCAATAGTTAATTCGTCGATGTTAGAATCAAATGACATTG
>JAACDL010000091.1 GCA_009936765.1 Methanobacteriota archaeon | reverse complement strand
TGAATCTCTTTTGTATCGGGGAATAAAATGCAAAGGGGTTTCGGATGACCCCTTGCAACTTATCTGAAACAATTAGTCTATACTTTCAATTTACATCGTAGAAAGTTTTTACCAATTTTACTATTGGGAAGTATATGTCGGATTCTCTTGTTCGTTTTATCGAAGCACAGGACAATTCTGCGATGTATGAAAGAGCCATCAAAGAGTTAACAGATGGCAGGAAAAATGCGCATTGGATTTGGTTTATTTTCCCTCAAATCCGAGGGATAGGAAGTTCTCATTATGCTACCTACTATGGCATACAAAGTATCGAAGAAGCCAAAGATTACCTTATGCATCCACTGCTTGGCCCTCGCTATGTTGAAGCAATGCATATTGCTCATCAAAAGTTATTGAATGAACGTGTATCCCTACTAACCCTAATGAGCGCCGAGATTGATTGTCTAAAATTCACATCTTCACTCACACTTTTTTCTAGCGCCTTAGGAAAATTGAGTGAAAATAATTCTTCTTTAGATGCAAATCTTGTGAGGTTAGAAAAGTACATTGATGAACTAGTAAAATCAGACCAGATTGGTAATTTTCCTTGTCAGTTGACAAGAGATATCCTCAGTTGATATTACAAAATACAAAGGGGGCCCCTTTGCATTGGAAACTGCTCAACCCTTATTCCGTAGCAGTTTTTGGAACTACCATGGTCGAAATCCTTTGTCCACATTGTGATGAGGAAATCGGATTAGATGACGATGCTATTGGTGAATTTAGTTGTCCGCATTGTGATGAAGATTTTACCTGGGGTGGATTGTCAGGTGATGACACATCAACAGATATTTACAATTCGAAAAGTTTCTGGATTGGGTTTGGGCCCCCCAATCTTTTCATTATCCTTGCATGGGGCTCAGCGATATTAATTCATGAATATAGAATTCGATTTAATTTTTTGGGGATTTTTGATTCAGGTCATGCTATTGGGTTATTGCACATAGTGTCATTTTTATCTTGGATATCGATTTTGATTTATGGTATTCGTAGCAAAAACAAAGCAATGTGGAAGGGATCTCTGGTAGGGCTGGCTGCTGCTCCTGCTTTTTTGGTTTTAGGAATTGTGTGGTACGTTGTAGCAACAGATTGGTCGATGGCTAGAACAATCTGATTGTATGCTCAGAGGTTGTATCCGATAACCCTTCGCAATCATATGAGAATACGAAGGGCTTGCAGTGGGTCGCTGCTAATGCTACCAAAGCAAGTACTGCTTACCAATTCAAGGTTTGATTGCACGAGCTATCACAATACGCTGAACTTCTTGGGTTCCTTCGTAGATCTGAGTAATCTTGGCATCCCTGAAGAAACGCTCTACTGGGAACTCTTTGGTATATCCATACCCACCGAGAACTTGAATTGCTCTTTCTGATACCCACATTGCAGTATCGCCAGCGAATAACTTTGCCATACTTGCTTCCTTTGTATGACGTGGACCGCCATTCTCATAGTGCTCTTGCTTGGCCCAAGATGCTCTATAGACCAGGAGCCTAGCCGCATCTATGCGGGTTGCCATATCTGCTAGGTATGAGGTAATCATCTGATGATGAGCGATTGGTTTTCCGAATGCTTCTCTCTCATGAGCATACTTCAAAGCAGCCTCATATGCACCCTGTGCAATACCCAGACCTTGAGCCGCTATTCCAATTCTTGAATTGTCCAAAGCGTTCATTGCGATAGCGAATCCCTTGCCTGAGCCTTTCAGTACATTCTCTACAGGGACCTTACAATTTTCAAGAACTAGTGTGCATGTATCTGAAGATCTAATTCCTAACTTATCCTCTTTCTTACCTACAGTAAAACCTTCAAAGGATTGTTCTACAATGAATGCAGTAGAACCACCGTGCCTCTTAACGCCGTAATCTGGGTGATCTACATCTTTAGCGAATAGAACGTATATCTGGGCTTGAGCGCCGTTAGTCACCCACATTTTCTCACCGTTTAGGAGATAGTGCTTACCATCTTCCGATAGTTTGGCTTTGCACACCATTGCTGCTGCATCTGTTCCTGCTCCTGCTTCAGAAAGAGAATATGCGCCAACTTCTCCGGCCGCGAGCCGAGGTAGGTAGTTTGACTTCTGCTCATCATTACCGTGCAGAGCGATAGTCTTCGAACAAAGTCCAACATGTACACAGTACATTACTGCGAAAGAAGGGTCGACCCTAGCCAACTCCTCAATGATAATTGACTCAGATACGTCATCTACCGGATTACCACCATACTCTTCAGGTATTGTAATTCCTTGGAGACCATATTCAATAAACTGCGCCCATTCTTCAGCGGGTGGAATTTGGTTTGCATCCCTGTGTTCAATCGTCGGAGGAAGTACTGTCTCGGCAAAGTCTCGTACTAGTTCGCGAATCATTTGCTGCTCATCAGTTTCTTCGAAGTGCATGTTGCGGGCCAACGAGTCAAAGCATTTGAGCCATGCCCCTCTGCAATTCATTTCTAGCAGTGCGTTCATATATTACCGTCCAAACGGCGGACACAGGGATAGCCATGGATGAAGAAGTCATGGAATTTGGTATTGCACACAGTCGAAAGTATTCGAGGGACCATCTTTGGTACCAAGAAAAGGATGACCGCTTAGTAATTGGGATCTCGGATTTCCTAGCTGCGGAGATCGGAGAAGTACTCCGAGTTATCCTTCCGCACGCGGAAACTGAAATCGACGAAGAGATGAATTTGTTCTCAATTTGGACAGCAGAGGAAAAATTGACTTTCCCAAGTCCGTTCGCTGGAGAAATTGCAGAAGTCAATGGAGAAGTTGAAATCAATCCAGATTTGGTCAATGATTCGCCATATGATTTAGGCTGGATTATCATTCTGAATCCACACGATGTAGATATGGAAAATCTACTCGAACCGGATGAGTATGTCGATTTCTTGGCGGAATCGTAATTTTATTCGTCCGGCACACTCTTGAATAAGTGGCCTGCCAGTGATTAATATGGACCTAGATCGTCACGACTTCCAACTCGAAGAGTTGATCGACCGCATCAAAGGTCACGATCACCGATTAATCGCATTACAAATCCCTGAAGGATTGAAAATGCAAGCATTGGAAATGATGGATGAGATTGAAGATGAAACCTCTGCCAAGGTGATTCTTGCAGCAGATCCATGCTATGGTGCATGTGACTTGGTCCATGACAAAATGAAAATGATGGGTGTGGAACTTGTTGCACACATGGGACATTCTCAAATGAATATAGATTCTGGAATGCCAACTCAATTTATTGATGTCACCTATGACGGCGATCCTGCAATCGACCCAGTCCTTCCAATTCTAGCACAACATAGAGCAGTAGCACAATCTAGGCTTGGCCAAAAGGACACATCACATTTGACTGAAGAAGAAGCACAAGAGAAGTTCTTGGATGCAGTTGGGCGAGTTGCACCTCTCAAGGGTGCAAAATTAGGGCTTGTAGCTTCGATTCAACACCTACACCTTGTCTTTGATTACAAAGAAAGATTCGAAGCAGCAGGATATGAAGTTGAAGTTCCAGTAGGTGGCGCTAGACTCACCTTCCCTGGTCAAGTTCTAGGATGCAACTATTCGGGTGATGATGATGAAATCGGACACTACCTCTTCCTTGGAAGTGGCGATTTCCACCCAATTGGGTTAGCACTTCACACTGGTAAACCACTTGCTATGCTGGATCCTTACACTGGTGATGCAAGCGAGATGGGCACAGAACGAATAGAGAGAATCCTAAGACAGCGATTTGGATTAATTATGGCAATTCAAAATTCTCAAAACTTTGCAATTCTGATTGGTGAGAAACCAGGTCAAATGCGTCGTAGCCTTGCACTTAAGTTGAAGAGAACTTTAGCAAAGCACGGAAAGAAGGGTTACTTACTAGCCCTTGAACATGTGGGACCTGAACTGATTGATTTCTATCCAGTTGATGCTTTTGTAAACACTGCGTGCCCAAGAATTGCGATAGATGATTCTGTCAAATATGCAAAGCCTTTGGTCACTCCTTTCGAACTTGAAGTAGCACTTGGAGAAAAGAAGTGGGAAACTGGATATCAGTTCGATGAGATACCTTGAACGACTATTCTAGGTTGAAAGTTCAATAACCATAGACGATAACCCTCTGAGGTCATGAGTTCCTATTTGGACCGTATCGGAGCGGGCTTCATTCTCAATAAACCGGAGGTATTCGGTTTTGATTATGTGCCAGAAATACTTGTTGGAAGGGAAGAATTACAGGGCCAATTAGCATCTTTGTTCACCACAATTGGCCACCCAGAAGGAACAGGAAGAGCGGTCGTAACTGGACCAGTAGGATCTGGTAAAACCGCTTTAGTAAAGCGTTTTTGTGATGACTTGATAAGACATGTGGCTGATAAAAGAAACATCAAATATGTTCATGTAAACTGCAGGAACGCTTCTACTGCATCTAGAGTTATGCAAAAAATAGTACAAGACTTAGACCCCGGGCACCCAGATAGAGGACTTGGAGTCGGAGAATTGCTAACCAGTCTTCGAAGAATGCTACAAGGTGATAATTCACACATAATAGTAGTACTAGATGAAGTGGACCATCTTCTACGCCATTCTGGCGACGACATCATTTACAAATTAATGCGGATTGATGAAGACGGAAATAGAACAGGCACTCTTTCTGCAATTTTGATTAGTCAAGAACAAGTGCTAGATATGTTAGAAAACGCAGTTATCTCAAGGTTGGGTAGATCAAACCACATCAGAGTCCCGCCTTATGATGAAAGTGGATTACTAAAAATCGCAACCCAAAGAAGAGATATTGGGCTAGTTGCCGGCACATGTACTGAGGAAATACTGAATCTAATATCCCAAGCTGCGGCACCTTCAGGAGATGCACGTCAGGCAATAGAACTACTCGAAGGGGCTGCGAAGCGTGCCGAATCATCCGGACGTTCGTTGATCGAATCGAAAGATGTTCAGAAAACAGTAATAACTCTCCCTAACAATGTTGATTCAATGAATATTGAAGATATTCCCCCTCATGCAATGTTGGTTCTTTTAGGATTATGTAGAAGGTTGAAGAAAAAAGAAAATGTTACAAGTGGAGAAGCTGAGAAATTATATCACGTAGTTTGTGAAGAATACGACCAAGACCCGAAAGGTCACACTACATTTTGGAAGCATCTCAAGCGTCTGGCGCAAGAAGACATCATTGTTTCCAAGACTGCTAAATCTGATGTTGGCAGAGGGAGAACACAACATATTTCGATGCCACATATGCTTCCCAGTGATGTGGCTAGACGCTTAGAGACACTGATTCCCTCACGACTGCGCTGATAAATCAACAATTATCTTCGCACAAAGGGCCTAAATACCCGTCCCATGTCGGCAGGCTGCTCAAGAGTTGATATAATGGCAGACACTACATTCGTCGCAGTAGTCAATGACACAGATTCCGCTAACAACGGTTCCTCATACAACATGACCGTGAGTGGTAACAATCTCTCACAATTCCTAGGTAAGAAAATAGGAGATGTAGTAGATGGAATCTTTGTAGGAGAAGGAGAACAGACTCTTGCTGGTTACAAACTTGAAATCACAGGAGGCTCCGACAAGACAGGAACTCCAATGCGCTCAGACCTTAGCGGTGGTAACCGCCAATCAATCCTTGTAACCGCTTCAACTGGTTTCAAGGGACACAATCTCGTTCACAAGGCAAAGAAAGGCGAAAAGAGGCGCTTCCGATACAAGCCAGATGGAATGCGCAAGCGCCGATATTTCCGTGGAAACACAGTGACTCAAGATACACGCCAGATTAACCTCAAGGTCGTAGAGGCTGCTAACAAGAGCCTCGCAGACATCCTCGGAGCAAGTTCAGAGGAGAGCAGTGAGTGAAGCCGCGAGGCTGATCTCTGAGGAACTGGGGTGACGGAAGCATGGTACGCAAGCTTCCTGCACAACCTGAAGTCAACATTGGACTAGTTGGTCACGTAGACCACGGTAAAACAACACTCACACAAGCACTGTCTGGAATTTGGACAGATACGCACTCTGAAGAAAGAAAGCGTGGTATTTCGATCAAGTTAGGATATGCAGATACTGCATTCTACAAGACTGGAGACGGAGAATTCTACGCAACAGGCCGTAGGCCTGGAGGAGGCAATGATGATGTCACTGAGTTACAGAGAGTTATTTCATTTGTTGACGCACCAGGTCACGAGACGCTGATGGCAATCATGATAACTGGTGCAAGTATAATGGATGGTGCTATGTTGATGGTTGCTGCAAATGAGAAGTGCCCGCAGCCACAAACACGTGAACATCTAATGGCGTTAGAAATTGCAGGCATCAACAATATTGTAATTGTTCAAAACAAAATCGACTTAGTTAGTAGAGAGAGAGCTGTTGAATCTCACAACGAAATTAAGGAGTTCCTAAGCGGAACTATAGCAGAAAGTGCACCTATCATCCCAGTTTCCGCTCATCACGATGTTAACCTAGACATACTAATTCAGGCTATTGAAGCCACAATTCCTACCCCCGATCGCTATGAAGACAAGCGTGCGATTATGCACGTTGCCCGTTCTTTCGACATTAACAGACCTGGAACACGTCCTAGTAAGTTGCGAGGAGGAGTCATTGGAGGAAGTATTGTTGAAGGTGAATTCAACATCGATGATGAAATCGTAATCGGACCAGGAAGAAAGGTTCAGAAGGGAAATAAGTTCCACTATGAGCCAATTCACTCTAAGGTATCCAGTATGCAAGGCGGAGGATTAAGCCTAGAAAATATGCATGCAGGCGGACTTTGTGGAATGGCTACACCTCTAGACCCAGCAGTTACAACTGCCGATAATCTATCTGGACAAGTCGTTGCAAAGGTAGGAGATCTTCCAGAAATTCGAGAAAAGGTCGACATATCTGTCAACCTGATGAAACACATGGTTGCCGGAGAAGGCCAAGATGCTTCCCAGATAATGCCACTGCGTTCTAATGAAATGCTGATGGTAAATGTTGCAACAGCGACTAGTGTCGGTGTAGTATCTAATTCTGGCAAAGGTAAGGCAACACTTACTCTGAAGTTACCAATCTGTGCCGACAGTGGACAAAGAATCTCTCTTTCAAGGCGTGTAGGTTCACGCTGGAGATTAATTGGCCACGGTACTATCGAGTGATATTCATGCACCGAGTTCTGGTTGATGCCTGCGGCTGGGTCGCAGTCATTGAAGCAGGAATTAACATTGACCAAGCATTACTAGATTGTGCTGGAACAAAACAATTAGCAATTGTACCGAATGTCATTACTGAACTCAATGCGTTAAACGAACGTAAGTTATTGGTATCGATGCTAAGTTCAAAGGCTGAAACTATCACTCCACCTGCAGATTCAGGTAACCATACCGACGACCAACTTCTAGCTATTGCAATACAAAACAAATGGCCAATTCTAACCGTTGATACAGAATTGAAAAGACGTTTGTCGCAGTCAAATATTGCATGGATAGAGGTCAGTGGTAACTCTCATCTAAGACAAGTAGGTTGACTAATGTCGGTGATTAATTCATATACAGAGATTATCGCATTACACACTATGGCGTCAAATCAGGAACCCTCTTCTAGGGTTGAAATGGATGACACAAGTGTTGATTCAAAAGAAATGGTTCAACTTTTGGTATCATTGGGCGCTGAAATTAATACAGCCAAGGCTCTAATCTGCCTACATGTACACGGGCCATCAAAGTCATCAGAATTGCAAAAGCGTTGTAATCTGAGACAGCCTGATGTCAGTATTGCAATAAATCAACTAAATGCATTAAAACTAATTGAAATCATCACTACTCCTTCTGGAGGAAGAGGAAGGCCGTCACATACCTACCAACTTACAGTTTCATTGAATGAAGCCCTGAAACCATTCAGAGAACAGGCTATTGAACGCTTATCTATTCTTCAAGATCAACTTACGAGATTAACAGAACTTACTGATTCTGTGATTGAATAACTATGGTAATGTGAACAGGACATCATCTCCATGTCCATCCAATAGTCTCAACTTAACTCCAGCATCTATCCAAGCATGAGCGTAGTTAATAGCTCCAAATGCTCGCACGTAGTCTCCTTTGTCCATGAAGTGCTGAGCATCGCTGGCATAGTCATCCGCCATTCGAAGCATTATCTGAAGTTGTTCAGACTCGTGGGAGCCCTCCTTAGGAATCGGAGTTGCTTTTTGTCTGGCTTTTCGAGTCAGCCCGATATAATGAGTTAATTTCTCTTTGGACACAATATTGTCCACACTCATTCAATCGCCTCTTTGTCCTGAAAGTAAACGATTAACATCTGAAGACCTTCCAAGTGACTCATACAATTCTATTGCAAGAGAAATCCTGCCTTCCTCTTCAGCCCTGCATGCCCGTTTGAAGATCTTACGTCTTTCATCCCAATCACTAGCGACTTTAGCCTCTGCAACCATCTTCTGTAATTCCACTCTACGCAATTGAGATAATTCTGGTGATTGCCATATTCTAGTCAAGCCATCACGTTTGATTGTAGCCATGGTATCTGCTGCTAATCCTACTAAGAATTCTCCTAATTTAGCATTTGCTAACTCGATGGGCTCACCATCTGCCATTGCATTTAAACTGCCATCTATCGACAATACCCACCAGCCATCTCCAGCCCTATGTGCAGATAATGGTTCTAATGAACGAGTTTCAATAGTCTCTAAGTTATCCCAGCCGTATGGATGAGGTGTTCCCTCCCATAGCATACCATCTGCAGACTGCATCAATATCCTTCCTTGGGACATTCGACTAACCCAAGACCAAACTCTGTCTTCTAGCAATCGCTGTGAATCTTCATTTGCAAGACGGGCGCATCTCAACTTACCATCATCATCTTGCCACATTAGGTGCTCTCTATCGAACCAACCTACTAATCGGCGAACGCCGCCTACGGCAAGGCGTTTCAATCCCCTTCCTTCTTGATTGAAGACATGGAGCTGGCCTTGGCGACAAGAAAGAACCCAGCCGCCTCCCGGCCTTGCCAGTAGATCACTGAACCCACTAGTAGTGGAACGTCCTTCACCAACCTGGGAGCCATCGCTGG
>JAACDL010000090.1 GCA_009936765.1 Methanobacteriota archaeon | reverse complement strand
TCAAATCTTCAACTCGTAATTCCCCTGAAATCTGTTACTCACGCATTCCGCCTATTCATTCAGCCGATATTTGAGCAAGAGAGCTACTTCCGTCTTCCAAATCACTACTAACTTTCCAGAGATTAGACTCCCCAAGGATGTTGTCTGCTACCATGTCGAAAACGGGGCGAGTTTTCACTCCTGTACGCATGATTAAATCTCCACCTCTCGTGTCCTCTGCTGCATCTATGCCTCTTAATTTATTCAGGTTTGAAAGCGCAGGTCTTCCAGTAGGCGTGCTCTTTCCTAATGTCTGTCGAGCATTGGCCAAAGCGAGTTGGAGTTTTTCTTGACGCGAAATATTCATTCAACTTCCTCCTTAAACTTCCAAGACATCAATTCCTTGTCTAAATCTAATTCCTTTTGGGGTACACTGGATGAACGCTTCCGGTTAGATTCATTCCGCTTAACTTCAACTCCTCTTGCAGCAGTTGGGCTAATCGGGTCTTTGGCCGATTTTTTCTTTCCATGAATAGATGATACGGATTTGGGTCCAAGTTGAGTACTCGGTAATGTACGAACTTTATTGGCTGAATCTTGCCTTACCACATCACTTAGTGAGTTTGGTATCACACCAGGTATCGATGGCATTTTGCCTTCTCTTCCATGGCCTGTTACAGTTTTGGGGATTGATTTAGATGAAGGTATTTCTCCTAGTATTGTGCCACTTTTAGCAGCATCGAGTCCCGCTTTACGCATTTCCCTCTCATTCATGATTTTCGCCTTTTTAGGTCTGCGGCGCTTCACAGTCTGAGCCTTCCTTGGGCCCTTGGATACATTTGGCACAGGAATGTCCTCAATTTGTTCTTCAATGATTTCAGTCAAGACGGTTTCTGTCTCTTCAGGCTCTAGGTGCTCAATTTCAGCCTCTTGTACTTCAGAGAGAGAGGTCTCTTCAACCAGATCTTCTCTATCTTCAATAGTGAATGTCTCGGGAGTATTTTGCTCTAAATAATCGGCTAATCTCAGAAGTTCTTCTTCGGTAGGGGGTGCCATTAGAGGATGGCCAAGTAATGATTCGGAATCAAGATTCCAAGAATCGATAGTTTCGGATTCGAGGTACGGTGCGGCCCTAATTAATTGAGCAGCTTCGGACGTAGTCCATGCATTCCTGTCGAATGAAATTAGCAAACAATCGTCTTCGAAACGCATTCTATCTCCCAACTCTCTAACCATTTCGATAACAGCAGCAGAACCGCAAATATTAGCTAAGTATTCTAGTCCGTCTAGGAGCAGTACTGCTCTCAAGTTTCCTTCCAAGAAACCGTAAACGGTCCCCTTTATCGCATCAATGTCTACGAATTGAACTCCTTCAGCCTCCCTCTGCGAGAGCCATAAACAATCTTCAGTAGGCAATCCATGATTGACGACTAAATCCTCTCTGGTCTTGCGGCTGATAACAAGAAGTGGTTTCCCGTGTTTTTTCAGATTAGCAGCGAGGGTGAAAAACGAGTTGCTTTCATTCGAATAAACACTCCCTGGTTTCAATAATTTACCGCTAGCAACCAGCTTATTCACCATAGAAGCAGCCTTTGTTTTGATGAACTCCGGCGCTTCAGTTGAAGCCTCGATGTTCGGTAGTTTACTAGATCTAGTCCAACTACTGGAGTGGCTTCCTGCACTTTGCCACCATTTAGAGGATTTACTTCCCTCTGGTGATTCGATAATTAATTTCGCAGTAGGGTGCAAATCTAAGATTCGGTAGGTGTCAACACCTTCAACCAATTGAAGTACACAATCTAGCTCTAAACAATCAGATTCGATTTCAATCAAGGCTTCTAATCCTTCCAATATTGCCTCTGACTCGTGTATAGCGGCAGTTATTGTACCATTTGAAACAACAACTTGACCTACTCTAGGCATCGACT
Organism: Methanobacteriota archaeon; assembly: GCA_009936765.1. Classification (GTDB taxonomy): domain Archaea; phylum Thermoplasmatota; class Poseidoniia; order Poseidoniales; family Poseidoniaceae; genus MGIIa-K1. The sequence continues at coordinate 14,396 of JAACDL010000090.1, read as the reverse complement.
CTACAGGTGTTCTTTCACATCTAATGTATCCATTAGAATCGAGCTTAATCATCTCATTTACGAGAGTAGCGAGAACGCTGGCGCCACCCCGTCTTTCTTCGATGATATTACCTCGTGGCAACTCGACCATGCGCACCCCTACGGGGTGGTTGGTAATTCCACCCTTCTTGAATGATGGGGGTCGAAAATGCAAAACAACGACGGTTTCATGTCCTTAATGCTCTTCGCCAAAGCATGGACGCACCACGTGGCTTGATACCATTTGGAAGAACTCCATTAGGTGCAGAACATTCCAAATCTGCTATGAAGAACTATTCAATTTACGCAATAATCGCTTCAGTGCTCATTTTTGGCGTATTATTTTGGTTTGCCCACATAGGAGTAGTTCTCTCAGTCATTATCATAGCGGACTTAATAATCATATTTCGAGTCAAAAACAATTCTGGCATACCATTAGCAGTAAACCTCAATCATCCATTCATGGAATCCGCCGCTGTAGCAGATTCGGAAATAATGGTCCGGTTTTCTAAAGATTGGATAAATCCAGGGATTAGCCGTCTGAAGTTGGTAAAAGATCCATTGACCGGATGGAATGTCCACAAACAAGATGAACAATTGTCAATACTCTCTGGATGGGATTCTAATCTTAGCGAGAAGGCGTTGAATCGACAATTATCGATAATCAACCAAGCAATATCACTTAACAATGCAATAAATGAATCTAACGACGAATTTGAGGACGCAAGAGATAGGGAAGCCCAAGACTCAACCTTACTTGAAAGAGAATGGTTGCCTGAAGATGAAATTGACGTCCAAGGGCCATTGTCTCGGATGTTTTCTTCAGAGTGATAATTGGGTCAAACCCCTTCTCAACTCACCGTACCTTCAAATGTGCAATTCTCCGCCACTCATTCTATGGGCACAAGTGCCGCCTGGGACGAACGAACGGGTTCATTAGATGAATCTCAACGTGAAATGATAACAGGTGGTGGTCTCTCGAAGCGTTTTTCACGACTTCCATTATGGCTTTCGCATCCTTCGAATATTGGTGCCTTTTACGGTTTCTTGGTATCTCTTGCCTTGGTTTTACCTTACTATATGACTGAAGAGTTCTGGCTTCCATTGTGGATACTTCATGCTAGTCTACTAGTATTTGCAACTGCGTTCTTGGGACTATCAAGCAGAATTGTCAATGCTCTAACTAAGCGAATGCCCATGGCAGTCAATCGTAAAATCATGTATCCTATGCCTTTCTTAGGATTCACTCTATTCACTTTGGTCCACACCGATTTGTTGGTATCTAATACATTCACTGAATATCTTTCTTGGACTCTTCTAATGATACCGGGTCCAATGTATGTCCACTTGGCATGGGCACCTAGATGGAGACTATTGTGCATGATTGAAGACGGAGCAAATCCATTCGATGGAATGCCAACAATAGAAGAAAATCGTAGCGAGGAATTATCTGATGTGGCAGGTAATGATTCCGAATTGATGGAAGTTGTAGAATCATTCGAGGAAGAATGAACGATACACTTAGCTTATATTTTCCGCAGTAATATTGCCGATTCCTACACTTTCAATCATGAATGATAATTTCAATTCTGAGTCAGAATCAAATTCAGTTGTACCTCCATTTACGTTTGCTACAAATTCTGCTGTCCAAATACCGAGGCCTCCTCCTTCTACCGTGAATTGACCTAGATAATCTTCTTCCGTTTCTGCAAATTCACTCTTTGGAAAGTTAATGTCTGCATCCCAGGTGAATACTCTTTGCCAATCAAATGCCTGTTGAGAACATTCTAATTCTCCTTGTCTCATTTCACCAAATAAATCGGTTTCTTCTGGTGGGTTAATTGTCCAACTTATTGTGTCTATTTGTTGATTAGTGAGGCTAGTTTCAGATTCATCGCAGGCCAGCCAAACTACAAAACTAGAAGGAATGCCATTTTCTTTATTATTAAGTTCGCTTTGAATAATATCTTGGTCATCCATCGGTATCTCAAATCTTTCATCATTTGTTGATGAAAACTCAAAATCCAAATCCCATTTGTAAATACTAGCAGGCGCAGAGGATTTTGAATCGAACATTAATTCGCCTAATCCCATTCCTATTGATGATGTTATTAGCAATGTGACCAATGCAATAATTGTAGGCCTAGCAACCCAAGATTTACTGTCAAATTCGATTTCAAATTTCTTTATCGATTGATAATCATTTATTGAATCGATGACAATAGGCCCATACTGAACTGAAAGTATTGCAAAAATAGCGAACGGAATAATAATCGCAAAATAGTATCCGATAGCAGGACTCCACGTCGTTAAGATTCTGGATGAAGTAGAATCAAACGTGCCTCCTCCTGGAGTTACAGTACTGCCACTGCTAAATGCAGAGCCTAATTTACTCCCTGAAATAGACGAACTAATTTCAGAGTTAAAAACATCATAATCCCAAGATGGGCTCAAGTCTTGCAAATCATTATCGATTTTTTGGGACATTTCATCTTCGAAACTCCCAACCGCTCCGTATGAATAAATCAGTAATACCGAGGTTAAAATAAGCAAGATCCAACCATTGTTTGTACCCGATATTGCGGATGAGAATTTACCAACATATCTTTGCATTAGCATAAAAATACCAATAATGATTGCACATATTAATGGCCAGCGCAACTCTAGCATAACTACAGATGAATCTGATAATTCGGAATGGTCTTCATATGAATCATATGAACTAGTTTCTTCTCCTTCAAACGAGGCATTACTTAATGCTGTATCATTGTCAAATTGGATGTAAAATGGATTCAGATTCCAAGAGATTTCAGATGAATGCGTTGTAACATTAATCTCTCCACTGAAGCTTTCAGAAGTATGTTCAACTTCCCATTCTTGGTTGATTGTTTGCCATGGTGTAGTTACAGAGCCTATAATTGCAACAACCAACACTATCCACAATGCGGTCACTGAATGGCTATTCGCTAAACTAAATATTTTCGAATCTTTAATCCAAATCGGTGCATCTTCAATGTCTAAATCCTCTTTGAGATATGAAGTGTTTGCAATCCCTCCAATCAATGCAATCATTGAAAATACAAACAATGCTAACATCATGAAACTTGGATCCCATTCCTGGTAAACTGTTATTGATTGACCATCAAATGGTGATTCGAACTCAACTGTGGCACTACCCCAAATCCCTTCAGCAACATCCCAATCAATATCTGAATCTGCAATTTCATCTGAATAATCTGAAAGGCCAGATGTGATGGTAAAGACTGAAATTAACGAAATGATACCTATGAATAACATCAAATATCCTTTAATAGAATTGAAAGAAACGAATTTATTTATGCTGATTTTTTCTTTTCTATTCATGAAACAAAACAAAACCAGAATGAAGCATGACATGGTTATGAGTCCTAATCTACCATCCAAAGTTTCAGCTGAATCCTCAAGTGCTTCTTCAGGGCCATCAAGTTGTTTGTATGAATCACTTTCACTATATTCTCCGCCGAAATAGTCGCTATTATTCTCGCCAAATGAATCTTCACTTTGCCTTGTTACAATCACAGAATCGGTGTAGAACTCCGGAGTCGTTTGAATTTCGAAGTCATCATTGCTAAATTCGTTAGTTATTACAGCAAATGAAGTAGTGTGTAAAGAGATCAGAAAAATGATGAGAACTAGTGGCGACCAGTATGCGAAATTAGAGCGTTGACCCAACAACTTCTCTTTCCACATGTTGGCGACTTAATCTAATCAGTAATCTACTTTTACCCGGTTAGATAAGATTAATTTCTCTTCCAGCCTTTTCGAAAATCCGCAGAACTTCATCGAGATCGTCTCTTGATAATCCAGCCGACATTTGAGTCCTAACTCTTGCCTTATCTTTGGCAACCATTGGGAATACAATGGCTCCTGCCATGACACCTTGGTCTAGCATTGCTTGTGACAATTCCTTCGCTTTGGAAGATTCTCCGCACATAACTGGAATAATTGGAGTCGTTGATACTCCTGTATCGAAACCTAAAGATTGCATCTCTTTACGGAAATATTCGGTATTGTCCCATAATTTAGCGTGATGCTCTGGTTCATCCATCAAAACTTCAACAGCGGCTTTCTGTGCTGCTGCAACGCCGGGAGGTTGCGAACCAGAAAGTAACCATGAACGAGAATGGTTCAGTGCGTGTTTCCTAACGATTTCTTTACCGGCTAGGATTCCACCCTGGACTCCAAGTGCTTTCGAGAACGAACCGACTTCAAAATCAACTCTTCCCTGTAGTTTGAAATGGTCAACAATTCCTCTACCACCATCTCCAAGAACACCTTCACCATGACAATCATCAACCATCACCATTGCATTGTATTCTTCAGCAAGAGCTGTTAATTCATCAAGTGGGCAGATGTCTCCATCCATAGAGAATACCCCGTCTACAATTACGAGTTTACGATCAGCACCTTCGTATTCTTTCAGAGTTTGCTCGAATGCACCCATGTCATTGTGAGGGAATACCGCCCTCTGTGCTTTAGTCAGTCGAACTCCATCAATAATCGAGCCATGGTTAAGTTCATCAGATATTATCACATCTTGCTTGCCCTGAACTAGGGAAGGGATTAATCCGACATTTGCAGTGTATCCTGCAGAATAAATCAGAGATGATTCAACACCTTTGAACTCAGCAACCTTATGTTCTGCTTCAAGATGAATGTCCATAGTTCCAGCAATAGCTCGAACAGAACCACTTCCCGCTCCATATTTTCTTGTTGCTGCAATCGATGCTTCGACCACTTTAGGGTGGGTTGTCAAATTCAAATAATTATTAGCAGAAAGCATGATTGTAGGCTTTCCATCCATCATACATCTAGGTGTATTGGCACTTTCAAGGGTTGGGGGTTGCCACAGTAATGCCTGTTCCTCGAGTTGCGAGTAGCGCTCTTCCATCCATGATAAGTCACCTGCCATGACCTGTCCATGGAGAGGTTCTACATCTTGTTTGCCCACTCACAAACAGTCATGAGTCAGATGCGTGTCGGCGGGTCATGCGCATCGACGGTGTAGTCTCGTCAGGGCTCGGCCGAGCTCATATTTTCATGTCGCAACATCACTACCAAGATCAATTCAAAACCATAATCGGTAGAAGTGCTTGGCCCGGGACTTTGAACGTCGCAGTGAAAGGAGATTTCCTAACTAAATACCAGAAACTCAGAGTAACTGCGGGTCTGGATGAAGGGGAAGAGAGTGAAATTGAATCTCACAGAATCAAAGGATTCGACAGAGATGGAGTCTCCTTTGGGGGAGCGACTGCATTCCTAGGAAAAATAATCTGTGGAGAAGGAGATCATGAATGTGCAATCCTGATTCCTGATTTGACCAGGCATGAAGATGTAGTAGAGGTCATTGCAGGAATTTTCTTGAGAGAAACTTGTGATTTGTCAGATGGAGATATGGTCAGTATTGTCCTTGAATAATATCGAACTGTCTAATTAGTATCTCTTTTTGTTGTTGGCGGCACAATTCTTGCCAACGTGAACTAGAATGATCAGGCTTAGGAATAACTGGCTCTGTTGATTCTAATGCAGGGATTCCTTCCCATGATACAGACCAAAGTATCAGCCAATCAGGTTCAGCCAATCCTAGATCAATTTCGGTTTGAGGGTTATCTCGGGCTTCGATTACTTTATCGACACTTTCGTAACTAGTGGAAACTGCAAAAATCGCATTTGCAATTCTTCTAACTTGATTCCAAATAAATGCTTCACCAACTATCTCGAACCCAATCATGCGTCCAGAGTTAACCCATGGCCTGCATGTTTCAACAACACGAGTTGTTGAACGGTTTGTTTCTCGACGGCAGAAGTTATCCCAATCATGTTCACCTTCAAACAATGAACAAAGATGTTTGAAGTCATCAAATTCGGGTTCAATCCATCCTTCCATACATTCCATTCGATAACGATAAGTTCGGTGTAATGCACGCCTTGGACTCCAATCGTCATCTACTTGTCTAGCATCAAAAAGAGAAATGGTGTCTGGTATTTGATGACCTACTGCTTTCATGAATCCTACTTCACCCATCGCGTCCCAGCGGTTTTGATCAATATCAATAAATCCGCCATTTTGACGAACATGGACGCCGGAATCTGTTCTACTTGCCATGGGAACAGGCATTCTTTCTTTTGTCCATTTCAACTTCTTTTTGAAAATGTGCATGAACTCACCTTGAACGGTAGGAACATCTGGTTGAACTTGACTACCGTGATAGCAATCGCCATAATGTCCGAAACGGAAGGCTATTCGCGCCTTCGCCATTTCGATTCACCTCATTCTTCGCGAGAGAGCATTTCAATTGCATCTTCTGGACTGTATCCCAACCCGCCAACAGACCAAATGAGTGCCTGTTTGAGCCATGGCTGTACCATAGGGTTTTGCTTTGTAGGGTCCATCACTTCAATTGCATCAACGATGTTTCGACTTGCATTAAACAGTACTTCGTCAACTGGAATATCTTCAATTTCCAGTCTTCGAGCGTAGCGCTGGAATTCTTTAACTGCAACTGGTATCCTTCTACACTCAAGAGCGAATGTAGCGAAATCACCTATGTACTCGACGTTTTCTTCATCCATTTGCATAGCTTTTTTGTAAGCCATCATGATCTTCCCACCTGGAATCACATCATCCTGTGCTTCTGTATTCTTCATGTTTGCAAATTCAGCGTACATGTGGTGAACTTCTGCATTTGTTTTGTGGACAGACATCAAATCATCGAGCTCTGCAATGGCCCCATCAAGGTCACCGTTGCGCAATTTTTCAATCGGTCCTTGGAGTACTTTGTCATCGCTCATATCGTCGCCTCTATTTCGTGGGCATCCTTACAGTTTTTGAAACCTATGTGTGATTACTGACTTTCTGCAATCTGGTCTTTCAATTCATTTAGTATGCCAGATTGGCTGTGTCGCTGATGCATTTCATTCAATAGATTCTCAACTGATTTCCAGTTTGTTATGCAAAAGAATGAGAATTTAGGGTCTGGTAAGTCGATTTTACGAGTTCTTTGGTATGTGATGAAAGCGAAAAGTTTCTTGAATATGCTTCGAGTAACTTGCCCTTCTACACTGTTTGCTTCTCCGCTTGGAACAGAGTTCCCTGAAACGCCTGCAGATATCGACATGGCTTCTTCACCAATACCCAATTGGCTACCTGTGTCGCAAATAATTGTGTTGTAACCAAGCATTGCACCCATGAATGTCCTCTGAGTTCTAATCTCATTGATGTTATCGAACAGAATTCTTCTTCCATCTCCTGGGATGAATAGATGCTGAGTAAAGATGACCCTGTGGTTTGTGATTGCATAGTGAAAACTCCTTTGGTAGAAGATCGTCAATGCAACGAACAGTATCGACCAAAATAGTCCGAACATAAGATAGTCGAAATCATCAAGAGGAATAAATCCGCTTTCGATAATTCCTAGAGATTCCATGATGTTGTCTATGCTAAGTACCATTGGTGTGAATGCAACCAAAAGCAGGTACATTGTACTCCATTTGCCACTGGTTGAACCGTTTAACATTCTATTGAACCAGGCAACTCCAAGCATGACCAATACGAATCCAAAGTTTCCTACCTTTCCGAAGGTGATAATTCCCTGCATTATAGTCGAGAAGGTAGAACCATCACTGTCCCAGTCCATCTCAAACATCCAGTGTGCGAATAATATTAGCAAAGCAATTCCGTACATTGGCGTGAAAGCAAATAATGACGGCTTGATGTCTTGGAGAATTTCTTCATCATTTGTAAGTCTGAATTTCTGTTTCAAAGATGCAGATGTATCAGCAGCGGCATCCTCTGCTGCCTCCTCTACAGGGGTTTCTTCAGCAATTTTTTCTTCGACAGGTGGTTGTTCCTCATCAGACATAATGACCCTTCCTAATTGCTAACGGCACATAGTCGATGATGAACCTTGCGGCGATTTTGTTAGTGAAGTAGCCCCCAAGAGTGTTCTGCATTACCGCGAACAACACCCCAGTCACTACGAGTTCTGACTCCTTGTTCATCATCAATCTCTAATCTTGTTACATCTAATGGATACTCATTGTAAGTTAGATGTGACTTCATGCCGCCGCGAGTCGGCTGGTCGAAAGTCCAATGGGCTCTTGTGACAGCCCTGGCCTCAATTCTAATCTCAGTGATGCCATTCCACATGTGGACATGGAAGGTAGGCAACCCTCCATCATCACAAGTTCTTTCGACTCGCACTTCACTAAATTTCTCACTCCTGCCTCTACTGACGTCATGAAACAGTCCTCCCATCGAGAGTGGTAAATGGGTAATATCTCGGCTTTTCCAAGGGCGTGAGTCTTTAGCAGTAATCGTTCGTGATACGTGAGGGACGAACCAATCGATGTATGATCCATCATCTAGATGCAGCATTCCCCAGAACCATGGCGGTGAAGGAGCTTGGACACACACTTTTTGGAAGTATGCAGTACCGGAGGTTTCCTTGCCATCAATGGTGCCTTTGCACAGAGTTCCGTGTAATCTAGAGATTCCATATCCCATCCCTAGTCCGTATTCTGCTTGGGCTACTTTCATACTGGACATCGCTTTGTTCCAAGGCTCCATCTCCAAATCGAAATCGCCATGTTCGGTTTCTAGCCTTAGCCAGAATTTTGATTCATCTGGAGTCAGCCCCATTGAGAATTCTTTGCTTGTATGAGAGGCTACAACCCCACCCTTATCGTGAGGCCATTTAGGATGACCTTCAGCCAAAACAATAATTCTGCTCTCTTCAAGGACTAATGGTTCAATCATGTTCTTACCATCATACCACCATGCTGCTACCATTCCATCCATTGCGATAGCCCCATCGTTGTCGAAACCAGGTCTCCCTACTGGAGTCCATGGGTGTTCATTAACTTCGACAAGTGGATTGTCCTTAGTAGACCACAGTACCATTAATTGCTTGCCAGCAGGGTTTCCACCTTCATCATCTAGCATTACCAGCCACCACCACCAGTCCCATGTTAGGCGATGTATTGGGGGTAGGTTTTGCAACTTCCAAAGGCTAGATAAGTCGCCTTCGAACCTTTTCATTTCTGACATCAATCCACTTCCTTACCTTTGAAAATGCTTTGACCGATGAACCATGATAATACTCCTTGGAATACCAATACTAAACTCGAGATTACAAATGCTAACCAACTACTTACTCCCAAGTTTGAATCGGCACTGAATGTATCTAGAGGTACAGCGCCAGGTAAAGGCTTGTAGTCCATTTCACCAAGCCAATTCTCTTCACCTTGCCCACCACCCCAAAGGCCGGACTGAATTAATTGCCAATTATCTGGCCAGCATACAGCGACTCCAGAATCTACAATTATCATGCCCCAGCCAATTACTGAGAAGTATCTTATCGATGAATCACCCCCGGATAAGATTGCAACGAAGGCCATTCCTAATTCCCAAGCTGCGAATAGTATCGCTAATATTACCCCGTTTTTCCATATTATTCCGAATCCACAAAATATTGTTCCATATACTAATGATACAAGCATGGCAGCCCAAGCAATAGTCATCCAAACGCCAATGTCTCCCCACCGGAATACTCCATCTCCCGGCCCTGTGAACCCAGTGATTAGAGCCATTGTTATACACAGTCCAATAATGAACGGCCACGTAATTCCGATGTATCCTAGCATTCTGTAAAGAAGAACCTCGCCTCTCGCTATTGGCTTTGCTAGCATGTAATGTATAGTGCCATCATTCATTTCTTCACGAATCAATCCCGTTGCTAAAAATAAAGGTAGGAATATTCCTAGGAGATAGACAATTCCAAATTTACCGATTCCAAGAATAAATGCTCTGTGTCCTGCTTCTTTGCCATATTTGTCTTCATCAGGATCTTCGTCGACGTTACTGTCTGCATCGATATTTATCGTACCATTTAACTCGTCAATAGTAACGACAACATCGCATTCTCGATTGTTGTCATTTGTGTCCCTTTGACTGCCTGTATCTAGATTTTCACAGTCACCATCATCATCCTGACCAACATAATTTTCGCCATCAGAAAGAGTGTCCCAATCAATATCATCTTCATTTATCCATTTTTCAGGAGGGTCTGGTTCTACCCAATCTGGGAAAGATTGATCTGATTCAGGGTTAGTACCTTCAAGTCTTTCTTGCCCGTCCGGATAGCCATCACCATCTGTATCGAAAGAATCACCATCGTTATCTATTGCTTCAATCTCTGTATTCATGGCTTCAATGTAGAATAGCAACATCAGGAATATTGCTACAGATGCAGCGCCTAACACGGCCCATGTAGATATTCTTGTGCGATATTGACGCATTGTGAACTCAGCTATAGCCGTTGATTTACGGTCAAGTTTAGACCAAATTGTATCCATGCGATTGCTCATAGTGAGCCCCCTGTTAGATACATCAAAATCGATTGAAGGTCATCATCTGGGTTATCAATTCCTGTTACCAATTGTTTGCTATTAACAATAATCTCAGGCAATTTTTTGTGCACTTCGCCGAGATGCTTAGTTTCAATTTGTAATTTGTTAGTTGTTTTGAAAGTGATTCCAGTAACTTCCTCAAGGTCGACAAAGTTCTTTGCTAACTCACGAGGGTTTTCACAATCGATAACTATCTTGTGGGGATGCTGGTCCAGCATTTCTCTGATTGCATGTGAATTACCCAACGCCAACACTCTCCCCCTGTGTAATATGACGATTTGTTCAGTAATACGTTCTATTTCATGCAAGATATGGCTTGATACGAGAACGGTTCTACCCATTGCTCCCAATTGCTTAATCACATTCATGATAGTAGTCCTGGCAAGAGGGTCGCACCCCTGTAGAGGCTCATCAAGAATTATCAATTCAGGGTCGTTAACAAGTGCGTGAGCGATTTTTACTCTCTGGCGCATACCTTTGGAGAACTGACCAATTCTTTTGGGCATCACATCTTCTAAAGATACGAATGATAGAACTCTTGCTGCTTCACCAGCAGCCTCATCCCTAGTCATACCGTGTAAGCGAGCAAATGTCGTGACGAAATCAAAGGCAGTCATCCAATCGTGCAACTTTTCATGCTCTGGAACAAATCCGACTCTTGAGTATGGTGCTGGGTTTTTCCATGGATCAGTTCCGAATAATCTGATGGCTCCAGAACTTGCCTTTACTTTCCCCATCATCAATTTGAACATTGTCGACTTGCCTGCTCCATTCATACCTAGGATACCAGTTACTCCTCCTGAAATTCCGAGTGATACTCCTCCAAGAGCATTGATTCGTCCATAAGTCTTCGAAACTCTATCGAACATTATTACTGGAGTATTAGCAACAGGCTTCCAATCTTTGGTTTCAGCCTTACCATGTTGGGTCATATCTGGCATCATTCTCTGGTCACCTCCAGGGAAGATACTCTATTTGCAAGGAGATAAAGGGCTAATCCATTCATCACACCGACTGAAATCAGACTCCAAACCCACGGGTGATCATATGTCATCTCAGTTCCAATCAATGCCTGACATACATGTGCTACTGCATCAAATGGCGAGATGACATAGAGAATCGATTTGTCAAATAAGCCATCGATGATTGTAGCCATAGAACGTGTACCCATCAAGATGGCAATCAACCCAATTGCTGGGAAAAAGCGACCTCTAGATACACTGGACAGAGCTAATCCTATCGAAGTATATGTGAATGAAAGAATGATTCCACATGCAAATGTGGCTATGAATAAGGGGAATGTATCAATGATCCAAGCCCAACCTTTGCCCATGACCAATATGTCTGCGAAGTAATACACAGCGAGAGTTCCATCAATTATGAAGAATAAAATTAGTCCGACTGACAAGAATTTCATCGCAGCATAGTCGAACCGGTTGATTGGTCTTGAGAAGTACATTGCACTTGTACCGTGAGCCCTGTCTTCAGATATCATTCCGCCAACTAAAAGAGCAGCTACAATTGGATAATAGAGAATATTTCTGGGGAAGAATCCCATTACGTGGCCATACATATTGTCTCTATTAACACCCCATATACCATAGAGTTCTGGCTCTCCAATCATCCCGAATAACAAGACCATTGCAACATCGGTCATCGATGCAATTATGACGAAAAATATGAACAACTTTGTTGGTATGTTCCAAGGCCTATGTCCCTTTTTGAAAACTCCTAATACATGATGGCGAAGAATAGCCCAGTTCCTCATCCATCTTGGGTTTAGAGTACCTTCCCATGGCTTGTATATCTGCTCAAAAATTTGACCTTCTGGCATTGCAGCAACCTGTGCGCCTGATTCGTTGTCACCATCATCTGCTGACCATGCCGCTTGCATCTGGCTCTTGCCTGTAACCGGTGTTTCAGCACCATATGTTTCTTCTTTGGATGAAACAGGCTCGAATGGAGTACCTGCCGATTCATTGTCTTCCAATCAGACACCCCCTAATAGGTCTTCAGAACTCTTGATATCATGGCCTAGTCTTTCCATTATAACCAAGAATAAATCTTCCAAACTGGCTTCATGGTCATGCATTCTTCTGACTTGAGTTCCAATGTCAGAGGCTGTTTGTAGAATCTGGTTATAGGTCTCATCTCCAGTATGTCCGATTCGCATTACGCGTCCTTCTCTTCTGACTTTCATGCCCCTGTCAGTGAGCGCCTCTTCCATCTTATTAGCCGAACCCCAAACATGAATCTCGACCTCCCGATCTATTGCTTTTAGGTCTTCGATTTTACCTTGTGCGGCGAGTTTACCCTTGTGCAATAGTACAATGTTTTCGCAGACTCTTTCAACATCGTCCATCAAGTGAGATGCCATCAGTACCGAACGTTGGCCTGAGTTAACAGTTGTCTCAAGAGTGTTCAACATGAATTCTCTAGCCGTAGCGTCCAGGCCATTACTTGGTTCATCTGCAATGATTAGGGCGGGGTCATGAATCAAGGCACAAGCCAATTTTGTCGCCTGTTTCATTCCAGTAGAGAAAGTAGAGACTTGGCGGTATCGCTGTTCCCCAAGTCCAACATATTCAAGCGCTTGGTGTGCCCTTTGTAGAGCTACATTTGGATTCATTCCAATCAATTCTCCACTGTACCTTACTTGGTGAATCGCTTCCATCCCGGGGTTCAGTGCATCATATTCGGGCATGTATCCAATCCTTTGTCTGATCATATCTCCTTGAGTTCTGATGTCAAACCCTAGGACTTTTCCTTCACCAGATGTCAATTGGATTAGGCCAAGCATTGTCTTCAGGAATGTGGATTTACCTGCACCGTTCGGGCCTAATAATCCAGTTGCACCTTTTTCGATTTTAATATCTAATGAATCGAGAGCAACATGCGGGCCGTATGACTTAGTCAGAGCAGTCGATTCGATAATCAACTCTCTTACCATAGAACTTACACACTGAGGTGGGCACTTGAATATGCCCCTTTCAGGGGCAGCCTTCTCTTACCTTTACAGCGATACCTTTCTTGAAGGTAGCAAGTTCACTGGCAGTAGATTGAGAACGACCAATGGCTAACAATTTACCACCCGAATTGACGATTAGAACAGTCTCTCCTGGTCTAATCCAAGGGTCACAAGCCAATACAAATCCATGCATGACATTGCGGCCTTCATTTACGAATGGTTCCGCATCGCTATCTACAACTACCCAAGCAGGTCCTTGCCCTGCATGGAATGAAAAATCGTTCTCATTGAAACCGCTAGGGGTTGCTAATTTTCTCAAAGAATGAAGTTTTCTTGCACCTTCAACCGTTAGGGACATTCCACCCTCTGCAAGTCTTGGTGAGAATAAATGCAGTCCTTCTGAATTTATTAGGTTACGAATTCGATTTGTCCTGCTCATGACAAATGTCGAATTTTCACATAGTTGAATTGCGTCCTGTAAATCCACATTGTACATTACGCACAACTTGTCGATTATTTGGCCTTGCTTTTTCAGATCTGGTGTCCTATCCATTGGCTCAATACCTAACTGTTCGAATACTCGATTATGCAATTCCTCAGTATCGGATATGTCTAGAGATACTATCTTTCGGTCATAGATTCCAAGCCGTTGTAATTCTCTCTGCATCCACGCGTAGTCTGGCTTTCTTTTCCATAACCATTCCGGGCCCTCGATGTGGGCCCAAGGGTTCAGGTCTTCAAGGCCCCACGGTACCAATCCTAGTGGCGTCTGAACAAATATTTCCATGTCTTGAGAATAGATTCTTTCAACTAAATCTCCCACTCTTTCACGCCATGGGGCGCTTGCTCCGTGGAATACAATTACGTCTCCCGACTTACGAGATGTCCAGCGAGCAAAGAGTCTTCTTCTGGCCATTTCAACATGAGGTCTGTGGTGAGTATCTGTGCCCCCCCAAGATTC
>JAACDL010000089.1 GCA_009936765.1 Methanobacteriota archaeon | reverse complement strand
TTGGTGGCGGTCTAGAACTGGCTCTATCTTGCGATTATAGAATAGGTACTCGCAAAACTCAATTTAGATTCCCTGAGACTAGTATTGGAATATTCCCTGGACTAGGGGGGACTCAACGCCCTGCTCGGATCTCAGGTATTCCTGCGGCTAGATGGGCTGTTTTAGCTGGAAACTTCATGGATTCAAAGACTGCAGCCGACCTTGGACTAGTTACTAATCTGGTAGACATCTCAGAAGTAGAATCTACTATCCGTACTCTAGATTCAAATGGTAAGCCAGAAAACAAGTATACTGGAAAACCTGCAAATCCTGATTCTAAAGTTGTACAATTTGCAAATTCATTCTACAGCGATGAAAATATTGCAACCGTACTTGCAGGGAATTGTCCTGAAGGTTTTGATTCGGAAGACAAAGCAGTCTCCCGTCAGATGAAGTCTCTATCTCGCACTGCTCCAATCGCTCTATCACTAGCAAATGATTTGATCAATGCAGCAGGCAACACCAACCTTTCAGACGGTCTGGGACAAGAGTTAGGGAATCTGGAAACTATATTTTCTACCGACGATGCTCTAGAAGGATTGAGCGCTCTAATAGAAGGAAGAAAACCTACCTATCAGAACTCTTGATGGTGTTTCTGTTACACTATGTTTTATTTCGGACACCTCTTACCGAGTGTATGCCCGAACCTCCACTAACTCTTCCTAGTGCGATTCTTGAGGATGTTGAATCCCACATAGAGGATACAATTTCTAATGGAACACATATTCGAAAAGTCTTAGCAAAGCACTCATCTTCAGGCCCATGGAATACAGAATGGGAGGTTGAAGCTGCTGTTGAAGCATTACACGTCTTTGGAAGTAGATGGACTATCGAGATCCTCTCTACCTTGTACATAGCCGGACCGAGAAGGTTCAATCAACTCAAAAAACTCCTTTCAGGTATTTCCAGCCGCACACTTTCCGACAAATTGAGGTTCTTGGTTGAAGAAGAGTTACTAATACGACAAGTCGACGATGGCCCTCCAATTAGAGTCGAATACATTCTTTCAGAACACGGAGTAACATGCGGAAGATTGCTCTCTCCTTTGGTTGCTCACCTGAAGATTCGTAATGGTTCAATGAAGACAAAGTGAATGATTCAATCAACCGAATCCATTACATGTGAGTAGCGCTGAATATTATCTATGGCACTACTGAGGCAGTGGATTTCTCAGCGCCCTTGGCTTGCTGCTGGGATCGCTGGAGCTACTGGTGGTTTAGTAGGCCTAGGCTCAGGCCTTTCCTCTCTTGCATTTACAAGAGGTGGAGTAAAATCAAGGATTAGTGATCACGAACATCCTCTTAGACGAAGGATAATCAGGACTCTAGAGAAGAGCCCTGGTCTTTGTTATCGTGAATTACAATCTAACCTGTCTGCAGCAAACGGAACCCTCAGACACCATCTCGATGTCCTAACAAGTAGGAAATCGATTACAATAATCTCAGTTAATGGCCGAACTTGCTACTTCGCAGGAGCTCCTTCACAAGTCGAAGTCCTTCGTGGAATGAATGTAGGAGAGAATGAAGCAGCAAGAAAAATGCCAATTGGGTTGTCACTTGTGCAGAGAACAATAATTGATGACATCAAAGTCAATGGAATTCCTCGCTCACAGGCTTCTCTAGCCAGAAGAATCGGTCGCTCAAGAGCAACTGTTCACTCAGCTGTCAAAGTTCTGCGCCGCCGTGGAATAATGAGAGAAGACCGCATAGAGATGGCACCTCACTTGATTAATTCAGAAGAATGGAACTCTTCGAGACCTCTTGATTACGACTGGTCCGATGAAAGGCGCTGATTCAGTAATCGTCTCTCAAGTAACGTTTGTTGCGGATTGTTCAAGACCTACCGTCATTCGGTAAGTTGTATGTTCGACTTACGCGTGGATGAAATCCCCTTACCCGCTAGTAAGAAAAACCGTGATAACCTAATCTCGTGGATTATCGATACATTGTGCCTACATAGGCGCAGAGGTGAGAATGCCGCTGATGATGGCACCTATTCTCCGATTCATAGGATTCTGTCTGAACATCTGTTTCTTGATGCTAGTAGAGGTTATGAAACTAGAGATCTCGCAAACGATTTGGGATTGACGACTGCGGCAATACACCATCACTTCTCAAGACTTGTATCTGCAGGTTTAGTATCGACATCATCCGGTAAAGGTTGGAAGAAATATTACTTGGTTGGAGGTTCAATTACCAAGGCAATTGCCAGCATGAAGGTTAGAGCAAATCTAATTCATTCACAGAGGCTTGAGATGATAGATGAGGTTTGGAACCGAGGTAAGAAAGTCGCTATGGCTATTGAATTACCACCTGATGGTAAACCTAGTGCGCTAATCAGAATCAAAGAATGGGGCCCGCTTGAAGATGGGGAAAGTGAACTTTCAAGATTCATGGCGGATATGGGATTACTAGGTGAAAGGCCAGGAAAAGAAATCGCTTCAGATTCTCTTTCTGTTCGTATTTTTGAAATGCTGCTAAATTCTGGACCTCCGATTTCAATCGATGAAGCTGCCAAAGAATTGGATGGCCCTAAAGCAAGAGTTGGACGTATTTTAGAGAGATTCAGAGCGACTGGGCTTGTCGAAAGAGTTGCTAGAACCGATAGACTATCCACTGCGCTTTGGTCTGCTATGACAACTCAAAATATGCGTAGAGGAGAAGATTGGTTATTGAAGAAGGGAGGTTTTGAGAGACTTTCTGTTCCGAATTCTCTACTCAAGAATTTGAAAAAAGGTAACTGTACTCCAGATACTGTTGAGAAGGCCCTCAAAGGAATGGAGGCACGAGAACAAATGTTACTGCTTAATCTCCTGGGTGGAAGATTACCGCTGGGTCATCGATTAGTTGGAATGGATGTTTCAATGATGAAACAGAAATCAATAGATAACCTCGATCGAATAATTCGTAAAATCGAGAAAGTTGGCAAAATGCTATCGCAATGAAATCAATTGTTCGTAGTTCTAAC
Organism: Methanobacteriota archaeon; assembly: GCA_009936765.1. GTDB lineage: Archaea > Thermoplasmatota > Poseidoniia > Poseidoniales > Poseidoniaceae > MGIIa-K1. Next base: position 514 of record JAACDL010000089.1, on the reverse strand, counting down.
AAACGATTCATCTTTGTTCAAAGACGTTGAAGTCGATAAGGAACAAAGTTGCAAACAGAGAGTATCTCTCTTCAAGGGTTAGATTCTTGTCAAAGAATTGTATTGAAAAGTTGTCAGCCTGTGTGAAAGCCATTTTCATGAAACCTTCGTACTTCTTTGCAATGGATGCGACTACAATACCGTTTCTCGTTATATCAAATTGGATTCTACCGAACTGGAATAAACTGCTCTTAATTGAAAATTGGTTAACTCCGCCTACAGAGATTGCGTAGTTCCTAGCAATCAAACTAACACGCTTTGCGCGTCCAACTTCTCCCATACCTTGAGTGTTCTTTCCGATCGCCGCCATCTCAGAGAAAATAAATCTAAATGGTTTATCGATGCGTCCAATTTCTTGACCTTGAATATCGAAAATCTGTAACTTACAGGCTCTAGCGCTATTGAGGATTTGGCGTAATATCCAACCACCTGCGCCTCCACTAATTTCTGCAACTGAACCTAATTTGTGTCCAGT
>JAACDL010000088.1 GCA_009936765.1 Methanobacteriota archaeon | reverse complement strand
GTACCGTCGAGACACCCATTCCACGCGTGGGTGTACAGAGGGTGGAACCGAGTTAATTATAACCAAGCCCCGCGTAGTGAGAGTATGAAACCAGGGCAAATTCTCGCAACAGGTTTACTTTTTTTCCTTCTTTTCATGCCATTATTTGCTCTTATTGGAGACATGAGAGTCCAGTGTGAATTTAATGTTGAAAATGATTGTTCTGATTACACAAATATGCAAGGCTTAATTGGTGCAGGATTATTGTTTGGACTAATGCTTTCAGTTGGTGGCGCATACAAAATGAGGAATCTCTCGAAGGGAACAGGGAGTCCAACATTTGGTAAGTATTCCTTACAAGACCACAACATGAAAGGTAGTATGTGGGATTCAGACTCAAAATCTAATGACATTTCTTTCGTTGAACAATATGGTATAGATGATTCTGTTCTCGTAGATGTGCTTAAGGTTCTTCAAAGCGAGAAAGATAATGCTCTGAACGATTCCCATCAACTGCTTTCTAAAATTGAACTTAACAACGATTCAAGTTCAGAAATTGATGCCTTAATGCAGAAGCAGATTCACCAGAAAACAAGAGTGGGCGATATCGAACAAGCCATGACAAAAATCAAGGCTGAAATGAAAGGCATCAAAGAATCCCAAACCGAATCAAATCTTGACATGAAGGATTCAGTTATTTCTGGAGACGTGATGGTTAACAACCCTCATGAAATTGCTGAGGCTGCAATAAAGGCGTACAAAATGGGTCAACAAAGCAAAGATTAGTTTTTTGATACGCAACAACCGACATATCATTCCCATGAAATCGCGAGGGTTTCGTCATACCCCTCAAGACATTATGGAAGAGTACAATGGGTGTTCAGTCCCCCAGTACACTGCCTACCCATGCGAACGTATACGAGTCAGAGAGTCCCCTTGCAATTCACTCTTCACCTGAAAGGTCATCTTGAGGTTCGGTTGGTGTTCTGTAGTCTTCAGATAGGTAGAAAATTAGTGACAGCAAGATCAATACTGCAGAAATAATCAAGCAAACAAGCAATGCAATTCCTTGACCAAAGCCACAATAAAGTTGTCCATAGCATGGATTGAAATGGAAGTATATTTCATACCCAACAATCGAAATTAGTGATAATTCAACTCCTGCGAAAAAAGTCCAAAATGCGTATTTGAAATTTCTTTTCTCACGAGTATAATCCTGTACCATTTTTATTAGAACTAATTGGATAAGAATACCAATTATCACATATCCAGAAGTTTGCACAATTAATGTTTCAACACTACGGACATAAACATGCCCCCGTTTTTTGGATAGATTGCAAGGGTACATCCGAATACCCATTGCACAGGTATTGACAAATCAAAGGGCTTGCAGTGGGTCGATACAGAGGAGCGACTCTGGGTCGCATACTTTCAAACAGTGCTCGCATCTTCACCCAGTACTCTTCTGGTTTCACTAGGATCGATGAATATAGCTCCTATAATGACTACAGTTTCCAAAACCGCCGAGATAAGGAAGAGCGTAGGGTAGTCAAATCTACTAGCCAATGGGTCAGTTAGTTGATAACCAATAATCGCTGACAAATTCATCATTGCCATGTATGCAGTGAATTGTGTTCCACCAACCTCTCCCCAAGTAATTCTCATCATCAATGAATAAACGTTGATTGAAACCATGGCCCAAAGTAATGTGTGAATCGACCATATTGACATCATGAATAAATTGCTGTCCCAGAGTGATTCGCTCATGCCCCAAAATGCAGTGGTTAGGGCGGCCCCAAGCGCAGAATAAATCATTACAGATTTACCGCCAAACTTCCTTCCAAGTTGGCCACCTACAATGTATCCAATCATGGTCACAACCAGAATAATACCGCCTTTGGTAGCATTGAACCTTTCTTGAGACCAGTCCAATTCTGCTAAGAATAATAATGGTAGAATTGGTACTAAGAAGAATGATAGTGAGATTACTAAACTTAACAAAATTCCAATTTGCGTTGAACGTAAAGAGAATGCAGTTTTCACATTCGACAAGATTTCTTTGAAGGTACGCTCTTCTTCTACTCCTTCTAATCCATTAGGTGCTACGGTTTCTATTGCAATATCCTCTTCCCAAGGGAATAATTTCTCACCAGGTCTCTCTCTCATCAATAATGGCACCAGCATGATGACTAGTAGAATTGGAATCTGGATCATTATTGCGCCGGTGATTCCAATTGTTCCAATGATGGTCCCCAGTCCAGCACCGCCGATTATTCCTCCAACGGTTTTCGATGTGAACATGTAACTGTTGACCTTCTCCATTTCATGTGGCTTCAGTATGTCAACTGCAAGAGCATCTGTACTTACATCTTGTAGAGATGTGAATATATTGTATATCAAAAACATCATTGCTACCAACTGAACATTACTTGCCGGATTAGGAATGAATAACATCGAAGATAGAATCAATACCATTCCTGTTTGTGCAATTAAAATCCAAGGCCTTCTTCTTCCTAGTTGGCGGTATTGGAATCTATCTATGACTGGACCCCATAGGAATTTCAATGACCATGGCAATGTCCCTAAAGTAAGTAAGAATGCTAATTCTTTTGCAGCAACTCCTTCTACTGCAAGGAATGTTACAAACGTGACAGTGATGAATCCCCAAGGTATTCCTTGAGCCACATACAGAGCACACAGCGTCAAAACCCTCGCACGGTAATTGTCAACCAATGTTTTACCTTCTGATTCAGATCCTTCGGAGCCAGATTGCGCTGACTCTTCCTCCAAGACCATACCCAATTGATACCGGTCACGTCTGATTGAAATGAATCCAACGAATACGAACATTCCCAAGAACCAAGGCGAAAATAGTATTCCAGAAATACTACCACTGCCTACAGACATAGTGGATGTAGAATCCTCTTCATCAGTCATATCTGAATCGTTATTATTCCAATCCTTCCAAGCTAG
>JAACDL010000087.1 GCA_009936765.1 Methanobacteriota archaeon | reverse complement strand
TGCGAAGTCATCTTGGAATGACTTGAATTCAAGGTGGTTACCGCATGGATCCTTGATGAACATTGTAGCTTGTGAACCGGGTTTGCCTTCGTACCGAGTGTAAGGCCCGATTACAATTTCAACGCCCTGGGATTCAAACTTGGCTTTCAGTTGATGCCAATCATCCCAATCCATTACCAAACCAAAATGCATAGCAGGAATCAGTTTTCCATCTACTGGACTAGTGGTCATCTCTGGCATCTTTGGAACAAGATGCGCAACGATTTGGTGTCCATAAAATTTGAAAACGCAGGACTCTTCTTTTTCTCTACCTGTTGTGCATCCCAAAACTTCAGTGTAGAACTTCTTGGCAGCAGCCATGTCATCTACAGGGAATGCTAGGTGAAATGGCCTCAGTGGTTTTGGTGGAGCGTAATCAATTCCACATGATCTGCAGACTTGATTGTCATCCCAATCGCACTGGCGGATGCACCCACTCATAGTTTCCACTTCACGCTACAGCCGATTGATTCTGTGCGGTTTACCGGCGGTAATTCGCCCATTGAAAGTGAGTCCATTGCGTCTGCCAAATCTCTAGTTGTTGCTTCCATTGCATTACGAGGTGAATTATCAAGACGTCCGCGATAAACGACTTCTCCTTCACCGTTTAGAAGGTAGAACTCTGGTGTTCTCTTGGCGCCCCAAGCGAGTGCGACCTCTTGGGTTTCGTCATACAAGTAAGGGTAAGGCATACCTTTGTCGGCACGCTTTTGCATATTTTCGAAAGAGTCTTCGGTGTACACGCTAGCATCGTTAGAATTGATTCCGACAAAGCCCATTCCAAGTTCTGCAGCTCTTGCTGCAATCTTGTTGATTCTGTTGATGCTTCCAACAACATACGGGCAGTGATTACATTCGAACAGCACAACTATTCCAACTTCTGTCATAACTTCATCAAGTGTTACTTCACCTTCGCCGTTTGCGTTGGCTAGACTAAACCCTGTAACTACATCTCCTGGTTCGTATCCCATGTGGATGCGTGGCGGTTATCGCATATCACATTGTGGCTAAAGCCATGTCACATTCTTCTCTTCGGCGACGTGCTACTGCGTGCTCTGGCTCTATTGCAAGAACCCCTTTCCATGCCCCTGAAGCTTCAACGAAACGTCCTGCTTCATGGTGGATTGCAGCAATATGCAATCTTGCATCTAGGTGATTGCCATCGCATCGAACCGCTGCTTCAAAGTCGTTCATTGCAGCATCTTCACGGCCCCAGTCAAGATACAATAGTCCTCTCTGGTGCCAAGCATCTGTATGTTCTGGAGCTAGTCGAAGTGCTTCGTTAAGCGGCGCTTCAGCCTTTTCTGGCCTTTCCATGGAAATGTAACATGCTGCAAGTTGTGTTAGCGCATGATGATGATGTGGTGCAGCCTCAACTATTTGTTCAAGGTCTGCTTTTGCACTATCCCAATTTGTTAGCATCATGTTGGCTTCTGCACGGCGCACCTTTGCTAGTGCAAGGCCTGGTGCTAGTTCTAACAAGACGTTTGCATCATCTAACGCACCTTGTGCATTACCGCTTGCCATGTGGATGCTTGCCCTGTTCAGGCGTGCACGCACGTGCGTAGGATCTATATTGATGGCTTCATCAAAGTGAGATTGGGCTGATTTGAGGTGCCGCTGGTTTGCTGCAATGTTTCCACGGACATAGGAAACTATTGCTCCTTCTCCGCGAATTGATGCTGCATCAATGTGCTGCGTTGCTCCTTCTAGGTCGCCCTTATCCAAGCACAGTAATGCCGACTCTGCTGCTGCACTCGGGTCTTCATCAGGCAAGAGTCTACGGGCACGAGTAAGTGTCTCTACTGCTTCAACGCTCTTTCCTAACAGTCTCTGAACTCTGGCAAGTCCGAGCCAGGCAATTCCGGATTCTCTGTCCATCTCTAATGCGGCTTCGAAAGATTCTGCTGCATCGACAAGTAGATTCTTGTCAGTATCGCCAGTTCCATCTCGAAGACGGTCTGCGTTAGCAAGATGCATTCTTCCTTCGACGACGTGAAGGTCTGGATGAATTACTCCTTCGGGAGCAGAATTCAGTACATCCCAAGCTTCTGTATGACGGCCTTCCAATAAGCGGCGGCTTGCTATTGCCGCTCTTAGGTGTCCATCGCTGGAATGTTTTGCTAGACTCTTGGCAAGGGATTCATCAGATTTGACTAACTCTCCGCTTGCTTCCAATAAATCAGATTTCAGCATAACCAATTCAGTACCGCCTGCGTCTAATGCAACGGCATGTATTGCTGCTTTCAGCGCTTCCGAAGAACGGCCGTGGCTTTCTGATAGAACCTTAGCACGAATAGCCCAAGCCATTCCATTTTGGCGATCGATTTCAAGACACTTGTCTACGCTTTCCAGCGCCTTGCCCTTCTCCTCAAGTGCGAATAGGATTTCTCCTCTTGCACACCAATCGTCTGAACGGGTTGGATCTTCTTCCAGTGCACTTTCAATTGCTTCTAGAGCTTCTGAGCGGGCGCCAGCACGCTGGCGTAGTCCAGATAGTAGAGAGCGGTCTGCAGGTGTATCGAGGCCTAGCGCCTCTAATCTCATTATGTCCTTGTGGGCATCTTCATCGCCCATTGTAGCAAGCAAATGGGCATGCGCTCGCAATAATTGAGGCTCATCTGGATTTAGAGATAGGCGCTCATCAAGCCATCGGCGGCGGTCATAAACATCGCCAGACAGTATTGCTGTGTGTTCGAGAATTCTCAATGTTGTGTCATCGCCGGGAACTGAAGCGTGAGACTGTAACAGCAATTCTCGAGCACGAGATATGCGTCCGCTTTCTAATGCAATTAGGGCGACTCTACGAGAATCAGGTGCTGAGAGGTAGTCCATTTCATCTATTGCTTCCAGAAGCGATACGGCTAGTCTAGCCGGGCCTGGAGCCAATAGTGGTGTTGTTTCATGGTCTGCATCCAAGGAAATTCCTGCAACTAATGTTTCAAGAGCTGCAATTGCTTCTCCATGGCCTTGCAGGGCCTCGAAAGCTAGAATGGTTCCATCTAATTCTGGATGGGCGGCCCTTACCCCGTCGAGTCCGGCGACTAACTGCTGAATTCTTGTTTCTAGTCCGTCCAACCTCTTGCCAGTCATGGCAGCGGCGGACGCCTGCGCTTCCTGCAGGAGGATCATGCCATCGCCCAGTCCGTCCAGCGATTCGTGGGTTTTTGTGAGCCACCAGCCCAAACCCCCTCCTGCTGCAAACAAACCGAGTCCCATCGAGACGGTGATCGGGTCCATCAAAGGCCAGCCATTTTCTTGAGACTATATGCTCTCCTACGCGACTCGCTCGCGAGAGAGCGTTTCCGCGACCTTCTATGATTGGCCGAAAGTGGAGACGATGTCCCCCGATTAAGGTAAGTTCAAACGCCTGCACTGACCAGTAGGTTCGCGGGGTAGAGTGAATGGTCGAGACTCAGTGGTGGAATGAACGCCTTGAGGCGTGGTCCCACGAAGGTTTCGATATCGAAACGTTTCGTAATTCTTTACGCGCAAATCCATCTCAAGCAAGCGAGATGTTAATCGGGTTTGAACAGAAAGTTTCCCGTAACCGTTCGCTTAGAAGAAGAGTGATTGACTCATCAATGCCTCGAGATAAAAAGACAAGCTGGTTAAACCAATTAGAAGATGTTGCGAACACTGATTTTCTATTAGAGAAATGGAACGAAGATGCTAGTATCAATCGTCCATGGGAGCCTTATGTCAGCCGGGCTGAAGGGCGCTGGTCTGAAAGGGGCAGAAGGTCAAGTCTTAGTTCGATAGTAAGGAGATTGAACGCCCTTGACCCTTCTTCTTTTTCAGCCTGTCAACCATTGATGATTTTATTCGATGATGTCAGTAGTGAACATTTAATCAATTCAATGTTAGATGAAATTGAATCTGATGAAGAAAGAAGAAGGGGCGTTGTAGACGAGATTATCGAATTATTAAGCACCGAAGGAATCGATGCTTCAGACGCCCGGGAAATGAAAATTAGCGAGGCGCTTGACCACCTTACATCCTTACAATCTAGGGCAGATGAAGCCCGTAACAACCGCTTGAGGATAGAAAAGGACATACGTCCATTCGATGACGAATTGGCAGAACGTTTGTTATCGAAAAGGGGAGACGATATTACTTCAGAAGTTAATGCCATAGTGGACAATTTATCAGGCCGCTTAGATTCGATAACTAAGATGATCGGTGAATGGAAAATTCGGGGCATTAAGTTCCCGAATGAAGGAGATGTTCTTCCTCAAGATTTGCTTAACTGGGAATCTGAACTTCCTGAGATTGAAAGTGCTATTGAAATCCATTTGCGTGCACTTGAGCGCTGGAAAGATTTCGAAACTCTGTGGCCGGACAGGTGTAGTAAATCTAGCCTAGCGGGTAACCTAAACCAAACAGAAGAATTCATTGATTTAGTGGATTCATTAGATCAAGAATGGAGAGAACTCGAGTTAGAAGGTATGCAGATAATTGGCTCCTGGGAAGATAGGGGTTTTGCGATGGACGTATGGAGGTCTAGAGTTACCGAAGAGCCTCGGAGTGCGGTTACTTGGCTGAAAAAAGAAGAGACTTTGTACAACGCCGCTTCGGTTTTTATTGAGTCCTTGCTAGCATTAGATTCCTCTATTGATGGTGAAGAAGAAATTCTACGTAGAATTGCAATATTAAGGGAATTCGATCTCGACACCGGCCTGCTAGAAGAGATGGAACTCTTCGTCGATTCGCGTGCTAGAAGAGGCGCTAGGCATAGATCAATGCTTGAATCTGAATGGATGGAATTGGTTCGAAAAGGACTTGCTGAAGATGTGGCGACTTCGCCCCTATCATTATCTGAGTTTGAGCGATTAATATCAGATACTAGGCTAAACAAACACACCTCTGGAATTCCTGCTGGAAGACTAGAACAAAGTTTAGAGAAAGAAATTACTGAATGGTATGAAGATGGTTTTGATGTAGAAACATTACAAGAACTTCTCAGAACAAATCCGATGTCATTGGCAATGAGAATAAATTCCATGCGAAATGCCGTAAGCCGGCACGAGCAACTCTCTAGGCGCGTTTCCGGTCTAGATTGGACAAGAGACCCGGAGATGTCAGTTGCGATTAATATGGACCTGTCAAGACCTGACAGGCTAGAACCGCTAGCATCAAGTATCCCTCAATTGATGATGGATTTAGCTCAAAAGAAAGT
>JAACDL010000086.1 GCA_009936765.1 Methanobacteriota archaeon | reverse complement strand
TCATAATTAGCAGTCTTTTCTTCTGCATAAGTAATCGCTTCGTTTACAGATTCCGGTAACATCTCTCTCTTACCGATAATCTGTACCTTTACGCCATTTTCATGAATCCTAGGGTCGTCAGCGATATCTTTCAATCCCTCTACATACAGTTTGAATAATCCTTCTAACTCACCACCAGGGCGGTTTAGGTTCTCTGTTGACAATGCGTAAACAGTGAAGTATCCAATTTCTAATTCAAGGACCCAATCTAGAACCTGTTCAAGTTTCATCTTGCCCATTTTATGTCCTATATCGGTCTCCAATGCTTTGGACCAAGCGAACCTTCTGTTACCATCCATTATGATTGCTAGATGGTTGATTTTGTCGGGGTGGCTTTTGACTTCACGCAACAGCTTTGCTTCAACAGCGTTGCCAAGAACATCCCCAAGGCGATTCGTGATACCCAATTAATCGCCCCCTCTATCCAACCCATTCGCTTCAACCGTTTGAGTTAATCCCCACCGCCCCTTCGGCTAAACATGGAGGGACTACCATGGTGGCCCAAAGGCATCGTGCAAAGTCACGATGAGTCATCAATTTACACATCATGGGGCACAAAGCCCTTCCATTACCCTGCGGAGTTTACACTTGAATGGTGGAATAATCTCGATAAGACGTGGGGAGAGTGGCCGAAAGTCGAGAACTTCGAACAAATCGATGAAGATCGACATGGCATTTGGTTTGATATTGGAGAATTCAAAGCATTGGTTATTCCAATTCCTACAGGTAAAACTGCCTCAAGACTTTCTCGAAATCCACAATTAAAAGCTGCTTTGAAAGCACACCTGCAATTACCTTTGGCTGGATGTGATAAAGACGGAGATCATGTTCTAATCTACCCCAAAGAAGAGCCCGTAGAAGTAACTGCGGAATCATTAGCAGGATTACATAATGCGTTGATAGATGGAGGTTGGGGAACTCCAAATGATGAATATGGTTGGAATTCTAGGTTGAAGAAAATGGAGGATACTCTCAAAACACGTACACTATGGAGGGCGCCTCATAATTTCAATACAATCGGAATTCCAAGAATCGAATTACACGGCATGCGCCCAGTTCCATTGCCATTACCAGATGCTCTTCTTTGGAGCCAAGACACTAACCTGCCTATGATTAGACAAGCAATTGAGCATGGAGTGGTGATGAAATGGCGCGACTTCATCTCTTCAAAATACTGGGATGATGATGTAATGAGAATGGCAACCGGTGGCGTTGCACATCACAAATATGACCTTAATATTCAATCAAAAGCCGAAGCCGTAGCATTCGGAACCGAATGTCCTGAAGTAGATGAGTATCTGAAAGGTGTAGATCGAATACAGGCTAAATTAGGAAATATGCGCCTTATGAAAATGGGAATCCCATTGGCAATATTTGGCCTACTCGGAACCTTTTGGTTGGACCGTGCTGGTGAGTTTGATAACCCTTCAATCGGTTACTGGACTTTTGCATTGATTTGGATAATATCTTCTACTTTGTACACATTCTCCGAGCCTGATTGGCGTCAAGCGCTGTGACGCCGTCGGTTATCGTGGAAGTTCAATCCATGGGTCTTTGCTAGTTCCATGACTAAGATAAGGAAACCATCTCTTGCTTCACGCTCGACTTTACCACTATTGATGTCCCAGTAAATGTTGCATCCTATGTCGATTGCATCAGGTCCTAAAGTCGATACGCGTGCGAATGAATCTTCTTCTTTCATGGTTTTTTCATGGGCTGCGATAATTTCTGCAACTCCCTCACAAAATTCTGAAACTTTGATTGGGTCTGAGTTAATGTCGAGTTTGAAAATTGGTTGCCATCGACGGAACCTTCGCTTGCCCCAGTTCTCTACTGGAGTGTTTGCGAGATTGGCATTTGGCATTGTAATGACTGTATCCAAACTTGTTCTGATCAATGTGGTTCTCAATCCGATTTGCATTACTTCTCCTTCCACAGAGCCGATTACTACCCAGTCTCCAACTTGGAATGGGCGATCTAGCAGAACAGTTGTTGCTCCGAATATATTGGAAATAGTATCTTGAGCAGCTAGTGCTAAAGCCAGGCCAGTAATTCCTAACCCTGCTACCATTGTTGTAAGGTCGAAACCTAGAGCATCAGCGATGAATACCATGCCGAAAATTACGATTAAGAATCTCATGATACTTTCTGCAGCCGACACGACAGTTTTCTGTGAACCGTCAAGAACTCCGTCATCGTCAGTCCACATTACGAATGCATGTATGACTCCTACGAATCTAAATGCAGTTACAACTATTGCTACGACCATGATTAATTGAAGAGAAGATGTTAACCATTCCATATCTTCGATTAGGTATAGTCCTGCCCAACATCCACCTGCTACTCCGAGTGCTTTACCAGAGCCGACTAATGCTGCTTTTGCAACATCGCTTCCAACACTAATATTACTGAAAATTTTAGGGATAATTATTCCTGTTATTTCTCTGACAATTAAGATAAAAATTAGGAGGATGGCGGCTGAAAGAAAACTCTCTGCGCTAATCCCCAATACCTCTTTGTCATGACCTGGAATGAGTTCGACTAGTCTCTGCATATCACTCGGGTGTTTGCCCATTGGTGATGTCATTTTCCCTTGTGTTCATTCCTACAGCCCCCTCAGGGGGCTATTTCAGAGACACGACGCTTTGAAGAGGGGGTGGGTCTTGGCCTAGCCGGTAGCCATGCTTATTGAATCCCGAAAGACTTCGCTTGCTATACTACTATTACCGTTTTTGCTATCTGTCTTTTCGCCTATGGTTAGTGCATCATATACTGCTGACGCTAACGAAGAAGAATCAGAAAATGAAAAGTCACCTAGTGAGACTTGGGATCTAAACAATGAGGTCTCATACCTCGAATGTGAAGATGAAGTAGATTCTGATGGTGTGGTCACAGAAGTTTGTGAATATGTGTTCCCTTGGGGTGGTAACGAAATTCTACAATTCAAAGAATATCATACTTACGAAACCATGAAAACAAGAATGATGGTACTCGCTCAAGAGAATCCTGATATTTTTCAATTCCATGAGGGATTCAATGGTGGAATGAACGCTAGAGGCCAAGAAACCAGTACAGATTCCTATGAAGGATGGTATTACGGTCATTCCTCACCTTGGTTGAAGATTACTGGAGATGTTGAAGACGGTGAATACAATGAATTCAATGGCGATACAGGTAACTACCCAGACCGACCTGATGTCATGATTGTTGGAAACCATCACGCTAGAGAATGGATGAGTTATCAAACTCCAATTCTTGTGATGGAAACAATTGCATTTTACTACGGCAAAGAGCCTACTGACAATGACGGAGATGGACTAACCGATGAAGACCCGTGGGGAGATGCTGATGGAGATGGGCAAGTCGATGACGATGGCGATTGTCTAGCCCTCGCTCCTAAATATCAAGATAGTAATGGTGACGGCAAACCGTGTAATCCTGGAGATTTTGGGGTTGATGAAGATTTCAGTGAAGTCGAATTGACTAACATGATAAACAATCGAGAAATCTATCTAATTCCAATGCTGAATACCGACGGTAATATCTACGATCGTGAAGTTTACATGCCCGGACAATGCCCTGGAGAAGAAGCTTGGGATTGTTCAGCGGCTGGTTGGAGAAAGAATCTACGTGATAACACCGTGACAGGAGTTACTCCGATTCCTGATTTGGATGAATCAGTTGATGAAGGCTGTGACGGCGTAGACCTAAATCGAAACTACCAATTCGAGTGGGGAGCACCTCTGGGTGCTACTGGTCCACTGATTCCTGGTGCATGTTATGCAGGCCAGAATAACGATGTTTACAATGGTCCTGTGGACAATACTGACAATGATGGCGACTGTGTAGGGGCGCCTACTCCAGAATGTGTCAATGAAGATCACGTTGATGGCAAGGATGATGATGGAGATGGGCTAGTCGATGAAGATTGGTGGGGCGGTAACTCAGAACCAGAGACCAAATTCATTCAAGATATGACCGAAATGAATGATGATAATGGCGATGGTGCTTCAGAGTTCAAGGCTACCTTAACTTACCATTCCTACTCTGAATTAGTGCTCTATCCTTGGGGTCATTGTACTAATTGCCAAAGCCCAGATCACGACCAATTGGTGTACCACGGTGACCAAATGGCAACTATGACAGACTATGTCAACATGCAATCTTCAGATTTGTATCCGACCTCTGGTGATTTCTGTGATTGGCATTATGGAGTACACGGCTCCTACTGTTATACAATGGAGATTGGAACAGCATTCCACCAGCGACCAGAGGATGTTGACCATATTGCAGTTAGGAACAACGGTGTCGCATTTTACATGATCAAGATTGCAGATAATCCAAGAGAAAGAGCGGATTTGGAAATGGCAAATATCGTTCGAAATCAAATCATAATTGAACCAGTAATCCCTGATTCGGGAGATATACCTGTAGAGATGTGCTTGGACGATGCTTTCGCAATTGACCTCGATGTGATGAAATCCCACGTAATGTATCGAATGGTAAAACCTAGTCGTCAGCAATCCGATTATGGACCTAAGGAATGGTTCACAGAGCCGTGGTCAATGACTGGTTTCTCTGTGGTTAAAGAAGGAGGAGAATGTCAGTTGTTAAACGACTCAGGTACCGGATACAAAGTAGTCGCAAATGTTCCAATTGGTGATGACCAGACTGGGAATTTACACGTTAAATCAATGATATCGACTCTTGGAGGAACTCAGAAAATTGAATATCCTTCTAACTCACAATATTACGAACTAAAGATAGATTACCGTGCCCCATTTGGTAATGTCTTTGGTTCAATGATGCTATTCATGACAGTAGTAGTCTTTGTCTGGGGTGGACTTGGAGTCTGCCTTAGGATGATGATGGTAGATGACGAAATCAAAGAAGGAATTCTAGATGCAGAATTTGTGGAGGACTCTTCATGAGTCAATCAGACCAATTCAGTGGCAGGATGGGTCTTATCTTCGCAGCAATAGGAGCAGCTATTGGTACTGGAAACATCTGGCGATTCCCAAGAATGGTTGGTGCGAATGAAGGAGGAACTTTCCTTATTCCATGGCTAATCTTCTTGTTTGCTTGGTCTATTCCACTTGTTATTGCAGAGTTCGCGCTCGGTAAGAGGAGCAGAACAGGTACCATTGGTACATTCCGAATTTTCGCTGGAAAGAACTTCGCTTGGATGGGTCTTTGGACTGCATGGATTTCTACAGCAATTGGATTTTATTATGCAGTCGTTGCAGGTTGGTGCCTCAAGTATTTCCAGTTAGGTATTAGCAATGGTTTGGTTGGAGAAGATGTCGATACACAGTTGGTTTGGAACGAGTTCTTACAATCATCAGGTAACGTTGTATTCTTCCAATTCCTAGTAATCGCAATCACACTTCTAGCAATCTGGAAAGGTGCGAAGGCTATTGAGAAAGTCAATGTAATTCTAATGATCTCATTGTTCGTTCTATTGTTTATGTCTCTAGGTCTATCTCTATGGATGGATATGGCAGACGGAACCCTGGACGGTTTCCTGTTCATGTTCACAGTAAAATGGAGTTCACTTAGCGACCCAGCAATTTGGATAAACGGTCTGTCTCAGTCTGCATGGTCATGTTCAGCAGGAATGGGTATGGCAATCACATATTCAGTTTACATGAGGAAGGACGAAGACACTACTCTGAACGCTTTCACAATGGGATTGGCAAACAACTCGATTTCAATTATTGCTGGATTGACAGTACTGTCTGCAATATTTGCAGTATCTGAAAACCCGCTTGACACAGTAACCAATGGTTCCTCAGCGATAACATTCCTTGCTTTACCTGAAGTGTTTGCTCAAGCACCGGGTGGCTCAGTGGGAGCATGGGTGATGATGACCGGGTTCTTCCTAGCACTTTCATTCGCTGCTCTGACGTCAATGATTTCAACAGTTGAATTGTGTGTGCGTAATTTCGTAGACCACGGATACGAGCGTGAGAAATCAGTTCTGCTTACTTCGATTGCAATATTGATTTTCGGTCTTCCATCTGCATTGTTATGGATTACTATTGCTCCAGACGGCACAGCATTCCCTCAATTCCTTGAAGTTCAAGATCACATTTGGGGATACGGTCTGATGTTTAGCGGTCTATTCATCGCTTTCACAATCTGGAAGTATGGATACCAGAAGTGGCGAGCACATGTTGAAGCTGGAGAAGCAGCGCCTGGTTTGAGAGGATATCTTGGCGTCGGAGTTTCTGCATTCCGTGATGATTTCATCAACACTGGAGACAACGATATCTGGATTGGACGCTGGTGGGATATTCTGATGTATTTGGCATTCCCATTCTTGTTCACAGTCCTGATTGTATCATACTTTGGTGACATGATTATGAACACGGAAAATGTTTGGGATCCAACCAATCCAAACGGTATCACAATCATTCTTCTATTCTGGGGAGTAGTTGCAGGTGGATTCATCGCTTTCAATCGCAAACTGGTTCAGAGGCCATTGTTCAGAAATGTGCCAGAAGGTGCAGAGGTAGACATCTCTATGCTACCCGGTGGCTCTGACCAACTAGTAGTAGAGGTTGGAGAATATCCTGAAGGCTGGGAACACCTGGCTGATAAACAGGCACAATAAAATTCTGAGGTGATTAAATCGCATTAGGCCTATTCCAATGGATTGGGTTAGGACTTGGAATTGCAGTTGTCCTAATTCCAATTGTCAGGTGGTTTTGGAAAAGGTTCGATATGCCCAGTAAGTGGGCTTTAGAGTACCGACAACGCCAACAAAAAGAGGCACAAGAAGCAGAGATGTGGGCTAGTATAGAATCCCGAGTAGAAGCTGAAGAGTCTTCAAAACGTGATTTTGAAATGAAACAAAAGCAGAAGCATCAACTTGCAGGAAAGTCTCTTGATGAAGATCAATCTGTGGATGTCTGGAATAAATTAGGTATAGATGCGCCAATAGCTCCAGTAAAAAGAGAACAACCACCTCCTGTTAGTCTTGAAAATAATAGCGAAGGCGAGACTGAAAAACCGTCTAATAGCAATGTCGGAAAACTAGTTCCTGAAGCACCAGATTGGGAATTGGTAGACAAGATGGCAAAGCTGTCCGAACCTGTCGAGGGAGTACCAGAGGCTCCCGATTTGGAAGAACTTTCCAGTATGGATGAGGGTGTTGAAACCGAACCCGAGCCAACTCAAGCGGGTTGGGCAGATGACTGGTGATACAGCCATCTTAGTGCCAACTCCATCCGTTCATCTGAAATGCAGGAAGCGCACCCGTAGATGTGATGGTACAGAGGCCACGCGGAACCCGGGACTTTACCCCGGATGTCGTGAACAGGCGATTAGCCTTCGAGAAGTTACTCGAAACTAAGGCCTTGGCTCATGGTTTCAAGCGTGTTCAGACGCCTATTTTTGAGTCTCTTGATTTGTTTACTGCGAAGTCTGGACCAGGTGTTGTCAAACAATTGTATGCGTTCCAAGATAAGTCCGAGAGAGCGTTAACTCTTCGCCCCGAACTAACTGCACCTGTAATGAGAATGATCAGTGAGGAAATGCGAGGTTCTCCTAAACCTCTGAGATTATCCTACTTCGGACAATGCTTCAGATATGAGGAATCAAAAAAAGGTCGCTACCGTGAATTTTACCAGTATGGGGCAGAACTTATTGGAGCGCATGGCCCACTTGCTGAGGCTGAAGTAGTGGCACTTGCAATAGACATGTTGGATGCTTGTGGATTACAAGATTATGAGGTTCAAATTGGACACGTTGGGATTTTACGCGATATTCTAATCGGGCTTGGACTCCCAGAAAAAGGAGAGCCAGAATCCCCAGTTGCAAACGCAATGCGATTGTTGGATAAAGGAGATTGGGATAATTTAGAAGTTTTATTTGAGGCACAAGGGATTGAATTAACAGTTATTGATGACCTAAAGATACTTTCAGAATTAGAAGGTGGGATTGAAACCTTGGACACTGCTCGAGGAATTCTTTCAAAGATGGGCGTATCTCTGAATTCTTTGGAAGATTTGAATCTGTTACTAACTGCACTAGATGTGTTAGCACCCAAACCACCATCATTGAAGATTAACCTGTGTGTTGCAAGGGGGCTTGATTACTACACAGGAATGGTTTTCGAAGTGAAAGTTCCAGAGTTACGTAAGGAGGGCCAAGTTCTTGGAGGCGGTTCTTACAAACTCCTACACCTATTTGGATTAGAAGACCTCGACCCTTCATGTG
>JAACDL010000085.1 GCA_009936765.1 Methanobacteriota archaeon | reverse complement strand
TCCTGTGAATCCAGGCATCATTGGGTTCTCATCAGAGTAAGAATCGGCTTCTTCAGAGTGAAGACGCGCTCCGTTCCATTCTCCAGATATCTCGTCCGAAGATGCGTCAATTATAATCACGTCTCCCATAGTCAAAGTTCCACTTTCATCAGAATCCATGAACATGATTGCATTCTCGGAGAACAACATATCAACCTCTGATTCCATTAGAATCGAAGAGAGTTGCACTGAATATGCGTCTTCACCGCAGTCTGATGACATCATCATACCAGTCATGGAATCCATCTCTTGAGTACATTGGGCAAGCACTAAACTATAGTCGTCTAGGTCTCCTTCAAGTCCTTCCATTCCGAATACCAAGAACATAACGCTGTCAGAGAACATATCTTCACCATCTTCTCCGTCTTCATCGCCCATTTCATCCATCATTTTCATGAACTCTTCGAAGTCAAGGCCGCCGCTGGAATCACTATCAAAGTTGTTAATCATTGCAGATAACATCTCGAAATCTTCGTCAGACATTGGCTCTTCATCTTCAGATTGGTTAGATGCGTCTGCCCACTCTGAAGCTGTTACTTCACCATCATCGTTGGCATCGAACATAGCGAACCATAATTCTGGATTGTCTTCCATATCGCCATTGTCCATTGTTTCCATCATTGCCTTGTATTCAGAAAAGTTTAGTCCCATACTGTCGTCTTCATCGAACATATCCATCATATTGCTCAAGCCATCTATATCTTCTTGAGACATTGGCCCATCATCTGATTTGTTAGATAAAGCAACCCATTCACTCAGGGTAACCTCTCCGTTCATATCTGAATCCATCATTGCGAACATGAATTCAGGATCTTCATCCATACCATCATCTTCACTATCAAGCGTGTACATCATGTTTTCGAATTCAGAGAAATCCAACCCGCCACTGTTGTCTTCATCAAAGAAATTTATGATTAATGCAAATCTATCCAGATCGTCTTGAGGCATTGGCTCATCACTTTGATTGTTCATGTTTTCCCATTCACTGAATGTTACTTCACCGTCTTCGTCGGAATCCATCATGCTGAACATCTCTTGATAGTTAGGGTCTTCATTCTGGCGGGAAAGCATTGAGTTTAGGTAATCAAATTCAGATTCATTCAACATACTGTCGTTGTTCATGTCGCTCATGTTGAATTCATCATAAGCATGGACGTCTGAAGCACTCATGTGTCCATATCCATCATTAGCAAGGTCTTCGTCGATACAAGTCTCTAACTCATCATAGGATACCATTGTGTCGTTATCAGAATCGCAATCTTGTAGTTCTCTATCGAAGGACCAGTCGCCGTCGCCGTCACCATCATACTCGCAACTCCCATCATCGTCAGTTGCAGATGAGTCGAAATTAATGGCCATCGAGTCGGTGCACCCTTCAACCACTTCATCTTCGTCTTCATCATTTACGACGATTAGAATTCCACTGCTGAGTTGGGAGTCATATTGATAGAACACAATCATTTCACGTCCTCCGTCAGAGTCAGAAATTGTGAATCCATTTGCATCGCTATCTGTGATGTTTCCGGACCATACTGTGCACATGTTACTCTCGTTGTTGTATTCTCCTTCACAATCATCCGCGCTTTCGTCGTCTTCCATTGTGACTGTTTCATACAATTCTGAACCATTTACGGCCTCTATTGTTCCGTAATCACACATTGTAACATTAGGTTCCTCTTCCCAGCATGATTCATACATCATGTGTGTTGGTAGAGTGAATGTAGAGTTATCAAATGTGTAGTTCACATCTTCTGCAGAAGTGTCACACAATGAGTAATCTAAGTTGGAGTTGTTAAAGACTGATGAAAAGTTTGTAGTAGAATCCAAAGCTGATTCGTCTACGAAGTTAACACACCTGTACATTGCAATCTCGTCATCTCCTTCCTCGTTACCATCATGGTCATGGTCTTCAGTTTTGTGATTAGCCCAAATTTGGTCTTGGATTTGGTTATGGAATTCTTCCATCTCATCTCCATCTAGTGTTGAAGAATCATCTGTATCTACTTCTTTGAATATTAGTTCAATGTCTTCCGCTGACATTTCGCTGAATGCAAAGCCGAACGGAGTTTGTGAATCGGCGTTAGGATTTGTTGCCCTCCAACAGGTAGACTGGTATTCGAGTACCTGGTCTAATGAAGTGTTATCAAATGTACTTCCAGAAAGTTCTTCAAATGCAAACCAAAGCTCATCCCAGCATTCGCCACAGTTGTCATCTTCATAATCGACTAAACCGTCACAATCATTGTCTAAACCATCAATCTCTTCTTCAGGGTTATCAGGGTAAATCCAAGGGTCATTGTCGTCGCAGTCTTGGGTTTCATCGTATCCATCATTATCATTATCTACCAAGTCATCATCTTCGCTGTCGTCACTGTCATCTGATTCCACCTGGATTAGCATGAATGGTAGAGCGTCTAGAGGAAGAGTCTCATCTATGATGGTGCTTCCTGAATTGATCAGCATAAATTTGACCCAATTGGATGTGCTTTCAACATCCATCAAAGCAAACCCTGTTACTGTGAAATCTTCAGTGGTGTAAACTTCTAGATGTCCAAATGGTGCACCTTCGATATTTAGTAACCCAGTGAATGTCATTCCTGATTCTGTTTTATCAAATCCAGTGAATGTTGCATTAGGAGTGAAGTAAACAGTGTAATCGCTGGAAGATGGGTCTTCGCCATCATCTCCCATATCCATTCCGTCATCGTCGCTATGGTCATCAGAACCGCTGTCTGCATTAACCCACATGTAGTTTCCATCTTCACAATCTTCAGCATTGTCGATCTCGTACAAAATTGTGTGTGAACCCATGTCATAGCATACCATTTCAGCATCGCCATCATCTGAATTGTCATCCGATGTTGCTTGGCGACCCTCTGTATCATCTGAGTTGTCATTGAATTCAACCCCTTCGTCTGAGCCATCGTCACAATCTTCTTCGCCATCATTGACCCAGGATTGAGGAATTTCTTCTCCGTTATCACAAATGAACTGGCCTTCATCGTCTCCGCTATTCATTAGAGCTTCGATTAAATCTTCATAGGTGCCTGCATGCTTCATACGAACCTGCATTGATTCCCCATCCTCAATCATAGTGTATTGAATCTGGTTACCTGAGATTATCATTTCTTCAACTGTTGTGTCACCATTTAAGGTGTTTTCAGAAGTAACTTTGTAACCAGTAGGGTTAACCACTACTGTTTCCATATAATGCCAAACATCTTCAGTAACATCAGGACATCCATTATATGGCATACTTTCATCAACAAGATCAGCGTTCCAGTATTCCCATTCATAGCATTCAGTCTTGTCAATTTGAGTCTCAGAGATTTCCATGGTGTAACCCATTGTTGAGTTGACTTCAGTCAAGTCTGGTCCATCTTCCATCAGTTCAATAAACGCGAATATTCCGGATTCAAGTAGTTCTTCTGAAGCACAGAGTTCATCATTGGATTCAGTAGCATTTTCGTTGTATGTTAATGAGGCTTCATCATCGCACCCGACTATACTGATCGGGTCATCATCGTCACTAGCATCCAAACATCCCGAAAGAAGTAGTAGTGCAGTCAAGCATATGGCTATCGCTTTATCCATAGTCCCGCCCAAAAATCCATCATTTATAGGGTTTGAGCAAACTAATATTGAAGAATAAGCCCAACTCAGAAACAGATGTTCAAAAGCAAATCAGTTAATTTGCGACCATGAAGTACTCCTTATCTGTTGCAACAATTACGTTTTTGATGGTACTTAGTGCTGCCACAGGAGCCACACTATTGTCTCTCAGTCAATCGAACTCCTCCGATTCTGGTGCATTCTCTATTGATTCTTCATCGGAATACGGAATAAATCAATACACATTAGTCGAAATAGATGAAGGTGATAACGATGAAGAAGATTTCATAACCGAAAGGCTTCATGAGTTCACCTTTGAATCTAACAACGCAGGAGAGGTGGTTTCTTGGGACTTTGGAGACGGCACAGTAGGAACTGGGGTTTCTATTGTACATTCGTTTGCTCAGCCAGGTAGTTACCTCGTCACAGCAACCTCGACTTCAGAAGATTCTCTAGATATCGATACAATTGAGATTCTAGTTGAGAAGGAAGTTACAGTCGAATCCGATAATATGGAATGTGTGTGCGCACCAACAGCGAAATCGACTATTATTGATTTGATGGTGGCTGAGGGAAAGTCGTCCTATCAAGGAGTAACTTCGGTTGCACACGATGGTAGCAGTGAATCATGCGCATTACGAAACCCCTTGCAAGAGTGCCATTTGAGAGTAATTTTAGAAAGGACGCTCGATGGATCTGTAATAGGACAAGAGGTCTTGTTTGACGACACCTTCCGTACAAACGAATACAATGTTCCATTCGAATTAATTGATACTGATATTGAATCTGGTGAAGGATTACAGCTGCGTCTTGAAACCGACCAATTGAGAGACTGGCACAAGCCAACTACTGTTTGGAGCATGACTGCACCTGCATGATAATCAGCCTAAACATACTGAATCTACATGGAAGAGATTTTTCCTTCATTTAGTGGAGAGAATCTAAACAAGGAAAGGAAAACGATTCCTGATCATTATACTGAAAAGAATTTAATCGTGATTATAGCATTCCAGAGATGGCATCAAAGACTTGTAGATTCGTCGATTGATAGTCTAGAACAAATGGGAATTAGTGATACCCACTATATTCTCGAGGTCCCAGTGATTGAGAAGACAACTTGGTTCCGAAAGATCCGTCTCGATACTATAATGCGTGCTGGCATCAGAGACAGTGATGTCCGAGCTAGAACTATCACTTTGTATACTAACAAGGCTAACTTTACTGATAAATTTAGCATCGGCAATGAAGATTCAATCCATTGGTTTGTAGTCGATCATATCAGTCATCAAATCCTATTAAGAGGAGAGGGTTTGATTTCACCCGAAGATATTTCAGGAATTAAATCGAGGTCGAAATCGTAAACTGAAATTACAATTTTGCGATAGTAAAAAACATTCTATTATAACAGAAATCCAAAATGTTCGGCTTATGAGAAAAACCTCCGTTAGCCTATTGATGATTCTACTGTTATGCTCCAGCCTACCTCTAAACGCTAGTGCGGGACCAAGCGATGACATTCCAACTAACGCATCAAATACCGGAGTTCATAATTCTCTTGTTGCTGCATTAGGTCATGCTAACCTAGTTTCTACGTTACAAGGAACTGGTCCTTTCACTGTATTCGCACCGACAGACCAAGCATTTGCTGATGCGGGTATTGATCTGGCTGACTTTGATACAGATGAAGAAAATCAAACTCTATCTAACATTCTGCTTCACCATGTGTATGCAGGAGAGGTTACCTCTAGCATGCTTACTGACGGTATGCTTGCAGAAATGGTCAATGGTGACAAAGTAAAATTCGGAGTAGGGGCTACAGTAACTGTTGGAGATGCAACAGTAACTAGCGCTGATGTGGTTTCATCTAACGGAATAATCCATGTTATTGACAAAGTCTTGATGCCTCCTGCCAACATTCCTACAACAGCTGGCACTACTGGGATTCACAATTCCTTAGTCGCTGCAGTAGTTCAAGCGGATTTACTATCAACACTGGAAGGGCCTGGGCCATTCACTGTCTTTGCACCTACTGACCAAGCATTTACCGATGCGGGTATAGATTTGGCAGCACTTGACACACCAGAAGGTAAAGTTACGCTTGCTGACATACTACTCTACCACGTAGTTCCCTCTGAAGTTCCTGCATCTGCAGTAACTGACTGTATGTCCGCAGATGCTGCTAACAATCAGCCACTGTCTTTCACAGTTGGCGATGGAGTGATGGTTAACGATGCAAACGTAGTAAGTGCTGACGTTGTAACAAGCAACGGTCTAATTCACGTAATTGACAAGGTGCTAACTCCAAGT
>JAACDL010000084.1 GCA_009936765.1 Methanobacteriota archaeon | reverse complement strand
TTATTACTCGAAAGAAAGGAATTAATCGGTCCTTTAGGTATATCGCAGATACTAATCCGAAGAGCTAGTGATTCTTCCGAAGAAGTATCTAGTCGAGTAGTCGCCTGCCTAGCTAAATTAATTGAAGGTGACAAAGATTCAGGACTTGAGTGCATCAGAGTTCTCAATTCAAGAGAAGATTTGTTTACTCGCCGAGCAATGGCGGATGTATTGACAAGGCTATTCAGAAGAATAACCACCGATGCAATACCATTGCTGAACAGTATGTTAGAAGATGAAGACGAGAGTGTCCTGGCAGCAGCCAGCGCAACTATCGGAGATTTGAGATTCCTTGACAAAGAGATGTGGGCTAACAAAATCGATGAACTCTGCGGCCATCAGTCACAGATTGTCCGCCGTAATTTAGTCTATACCATCAGAGATTATCTCGAAGAGTTTTCCGAAGATGAGCGTGGAATTATTCCAAAACTTTGGGCTGACGGAGATGAAACCGTGCTAACGCGTTTGAAGGAATTATTGATGCGTATGGATGAAGTAGACGCAGATCGATTTGCTTCAACTATACGTTCTTTAGAACATTTAGACATCAGTGGTCTATGGGCTCCAATGAAAGTCAGGGATGAAGATAGAACTGTTCAATGGCAAGATT
This sequence comes from Methanobacteriota archaeon, assembly GCA_009936765.1. Taxonomy (GTDB): domain Archaea; phylum Thermoplasmatota; class Poseidoniia; order Poseidoniales; family Poseidoniaceae; genus MGIIa-K1. The sequence goes on along the minus strand of JAACDL010000084.1, from coordinate 2,854 downwards.
GGCTTGCAGGTAATGCTGAGCAACCAACAACTCCTGAACAAGCGCAAGTCCATGTGTCGGATATGACAGAAGGGGAATTACCTAACCTTAGCGATGCTCTAGATAGACTAGATGACATGGGCTTCTTAGATTGACGCAACACTCATCAACGCGGCCTATATTCAGTGGTCATGCGCAGCGCTCTCTTGTTTACCACAATCCTTCTTTTTGCGATTGTTCCTTTCACAAACCCGGTTGCTGCTAGGGAACTGGATGAGAATTCTGGAATCACAATTATTGCATCATTTGATAATTCAACAGAGATGACAACTCTGAATATTACAATGCCAGTAACTAACAATGCAACTTTCTTAGATGATTTGAAAGATACGACCTTTTCAATCTACAAAATTCTTGCAGGCGATTGGCCAGGAACGGCTATACAAACAATTGCATCAGAAATACAATTTTGCACTCAAGGCTCGTCAAACTCTGAGTGTTCGGGAAGTAGTTTTGAAATAGAATATTATCCTCTACTTCTCGACTCTCATACCGAGTTTGAATATGTTTTAGCATTCAACAGTGCCTCCATATTAAGCAATACATTAGAAGAAATAATTCGCCCTAGTTTTGCAGTAGAAAATCTGTCAGGAACCTATTCTGATGATATTACGACCCTAGTATGGGATTATCCAGAAGGCATCCCAATGAACCATTCTGTAATGATTTACAGCCACGACTCCCCTACAACTAGAGGAAATTGGAATTCATTGACGAAAACAATCGTTAGTAGTAGTGTATCTGCAGGAACTACAAGTTTCGAAATAAATCATTCTTCGTATGAAGTCGAGAGAGAAATTTACTATTCTGTCACACTATTGTATGATATGTCGGAAGACACGAGGTTCTTAGGAACTAACACTCTTACTTTACCAGTAAAAGAAGATAACAAGGCTCCAATATTTGTTGGAGAATTAGATGCTACATTTGATTTTGAAACCGCTAAAACAACACTCGATTGGGAAGAAGGTATTGATGATGATGATTTGTCAATTAACATCTATCGCTACGAATTCGAGGTAGAACTAATCGATCCGAATTCAATTATTGCTACAGTTGACGCAAGCCTATCTTCATTCGAAATCGAAGTGCCACAAGGCGAACACCGCCGCTCAATCTACGCAATAACATTACAAGATGCTCTTGGAAATGAACTAACACAACTCACAGGGTTATCTCCTGTTTCGGATTACGTTCTAGAAACTACAATTTCTACATCTACAGTCACATCGATTACTGCAGATAGGTATGGCGACGGTACAGTTGTTCTTACTTGGCAGGACAATACGCAAAACCCCGATGCAGTAGCTAGAGTTTGGCGTTCAACAACTGGTCCGATAGTATCATTCGACAACTTAGAAGAATTATCTCCAACTAACGTGTCTAATGGTCAGTTTTCGCATAAACCGACAAATGCCCAGGACCAAGCATGGTACGCAGTAACTATTGAAGCGGCCTGGGGCCCTTCACAGCAATCATGGCACGATGAGAGATTAATATCTGGAGTAAATGTCATGAATTCTCCAATAAAGGAGACTGAAGAGATGATAGAAGAGGAAGAGGAATCAAACATCACCTCACAGGTATTAACTTCGACAGGAATACGTAATAACCTCAGCAGAGGAAACACATTTTTCTTAGGGCAAATGACTGAAGGTGACATGATTATTATCAGCACCTCTTCTATGGTTTCGAACATTGCTTGTTACGATATGTCTGGTGAAGGCAGTATTATCAATTCTCGATCCGATTGGGCATTGTCTTTCAGTGCTAACCAATCTGGCGAAAAATGCCTCGGATTAATTAGTGAAGGTAGCGAAGAGTTCGCATTTACTTTAACTTGGAATTATATTGAACCAGTAGTAAATGTTCAAGATGATGACGATGATGACGACGACGATGACCATGATGACAAAAAAGGCCACAACGATAAAAGCGACAAGAAAGACGCAGGAAAGGTCATTATAGGCATAATCGGCATAGTATTACTAATCTATCTATTCGCAATGATGCGATCACCAACACCAGAGAAGCTGTACTTTGAAGAAGAGTAATCATTCCTCTTCGGTCGATAGTGGACCTGCTGTAGACAGCCACACATACAGCCCATTAGTAGTAATCAAAAGTCCGACTAAGGACATTACTAGCCCCGCAGGTTCAGGGAAAAAATCAATTCTTCCTATTGCATATGCAATACCTAGAATCACAATACCGGTTGTCATTACAACCTTTGACGATGATTCAGGGTCTTTCCACAAATCGAGAGTAGGGACAACCCCTGCTTTCTCGAAAGTAACTCGAAACCATGCTAAGTAAAGCAGTATCATTCCCAATAAACCAAGGGCTCCAGAGGTGAATGTCGAATCATCCCATGGGCCTTCTGGAGAAATATCAGTGAAGGTAACTCCAACCAGAATTATTCCGGATATGGCAAAGATTCTCCACTCGGCCTTTTCCCCCATAACTTAGGCTACGGGGCGCGACGCTTGAAAGCAATGGGGCTGTTAGGTGGACTATGGCAGTGGTTGAAGACGCAGTTTTGGTCGCGGGCGGTATTGGTTCAAGGATGCTACCTGCTAGTGCTGCAATCGCCAAGGAAGCGCTACCACTGGTTGACATTCCAGCTCTAACCCATCTAGCTAGAGAGGCTGTGGCTGCCGGGGCTAAAAGAATCCACATAATCACTTCTCCAAATAAAGACCTGAATCAAATGTTGAAAGACAACTCGTGGCTAAATCAGAAGCGGCCCGACATCGATGCTCAGATACTTTCTCCATTTTCGGATGTAGAAGTACTAGTTCATGTTCAGGAAGTT
>JAACDL010000013.1 GCA_009936765.1 Methanobacteriota archaeon | reverse complement strand
ATTGAAAGGAACCGAGAGACCCTCCAGCCAAATGATAACTTAGCCATGGACTCTTTTGCACCATCCCCATCTAGATCTTTCAGATATTTCCAAGGCGTAGCCGACTGTAACATTTGGTTACCTAATTGTGCAGCACGCATTACATTTCGTAATGCTTCTTTGTAACGATGCCTTTCCAAACTCGTTGTGATTTCATGATGTAAGTTTTCAAGTTTCTCCATTTCGTCATTACAGTAACTTAGGTCATCAAAGGAGTCTAAGCCTCTCCCATCTGGAAGTCGAGCACCAAGCGTTAGTACGCGATGAACGAAATTACCGTAAGCAGCGATAAGTTCAGAATTAATCTTTTCAACAAAATCAGGCCAATTGAAATCTGTATCGTGGTTTTCGGGCATGTTTATCGAAAGATAGTACCTCAATGTATCAGGATCGAATCTTTCAAGGAAAGAAGGAAGCCAAACTGCATGTTTTCTAGACTTTGAAAATTGCCCACCCGCTAACATCAGGTATTCCATTGCTGGGACATTGTCTTCTAATTGCAACTCGCCCGGGCCTGGCAGAGACGGTTTGTCGGAAGCAGTTAATCCCTTAGCTGCATGATTAAGTCCCATTATTAGTGCAGGCCAGATAACAGTGTGGAATGGGATATTGTCCTTACCTAAGAAATATAGATGCCTAGGCTTGACTCCATTTTCACCGGTCTTCCACCATTTCTCCCAATCACCAGGTGATGCGTGTCTGTGAGACCATATCTTCGCACACGAATAATATCCTTGCACAGCTTCAAACCAAACGTAAATGCATTTTCCATCCCACTCGTTACCCTCTAGTGGTAGAGGAATGCCCCAATCTAAATCTCTTGTAACTGCACGAGGTCTAAGGCCCATGTCTAGCCATTGTTTTGTCATGGCTCTAACATTAGACTTCCAAACCGATTGACGTTGACTAGCATGTTCTTCAAGTGCTTCTTGGAATAGATCTAGGCGATAAAAGAAATGCTCTGTATCTCTTATCTCGATAGATGCATCGGGATTCATTTTTGATTTAGGGTTCTGGAGTTCATGTGCCTCATAAGTAACGCCGCAGTCATCACATTGGTCTCCTCTGGCGCCTGGAGCGCCACAGTTAGGGCAATCACCTTCGACATACCTATCAGGTAGGAATCTGCCACCATCTTCTCGTATCTCGTAGTATTGTTGCATTATTTTCTTCTCAAAAAGTCCAGCATTCAATAGCGAAATGAAATTTTCAGAAACAATTTTGTGATGCTCATCGTCACTAGTTCGGTTGAATAATGAACCACCAAATTCAACACCTCTAGGGTCGATATTAGGCTCCCATGAACAACCAAGGTCTAGAAGTGCCTTCGAGTTGATTGTGTGATATTTGTCTACAATATCTTGCGGCGATACACCGTTGGTTTCTGCAGATACTGTGATTGGAGTTCCATGCTCGTCCGAACCTGACACCATCAATACTCGATTCCCCTTTGCGCGTTCAAATCTCGCTTGGATGTCAGGGGGTAGGTAGCACCCAGCAACATGGCCCAAATGCAGTAGCCCATTAGCATACGGCCAAGCGACACAAATTAGCACATGTTCCCCGGCCATAGACGGTGTCACCTATCCTGTCGGATGCAATGAACTACATGAGTGCTATCATTGATTTCTTACGAAGACTCAAGAACTTGATGCTGTACACATCAAATGGGCCGATTGGCCGAGGATTCGTTGAACCCTATGGCAGATTACACAATGCTCGTAGCTTATGCATCCATTGCACTGGGTGTTTCCTTCCTCTGTTCTATGCTAGAAGCAGTACTTCTATCGATGTCACTTTCACATGTAAGTGTAATCAACAAAGCAGGAGATAAGAATGGTGCAAGATGGGCCAAACTGAAGGAAGATGATTCTGTAAAGCCCCTTACTGCGATCTTGACACTCAATACAATTGCCCATACCATGGGTGCAGCGGGTGTAGGTGCCGAAGTATCAGAACAATTTGGCGACGATAGTTTGACAATTGCTTCAATAATTCTGACTTTGGCTGTATTGTTTCTTTCCGAGATAATCCCAAAGACACTCGGCTCTGCATACTGGAAGGCGCTTTCAGGACCTTCGGGTCTTGTACTATCCGGTATGACAAAGGTGTTGGCTCCATTCTTCATACCGTTGCTTTGGTTCAAACGTATGTTGCCTAAAGCAGGGACAGCATTAGTCACACGTGATGAATTACACGCACTAGCAGACATCAGCGAAGAGGAAGGTGAATTAGATGAGGATGAAGAAGCCGTCATCCATAACCTACTGGCACTAAGAGAAATCCCAGTCAAGGATGTAATGACGCCTAGGACAGTTACACTTGCATTCGCTCAGGATTTTACTATCCGCCAGGTTTTGGATGAAACTAAAATTCTTAGATTTGGGAGAATGCCAGTTTATGCAGAGACAATCGACTCTTTGTCTGGATTCGTATTACGTTCAGATATCCTCATGGCCGCATCTAGGGATGAATGGGACAAGGCGTTATCTGAAATGAGGAAGCCATTGTTAACAATAAACGTCGATGAAAGTGTGGATTTAGCTCTAGATCGATTCCTACAATCGAAGGTGCAAATTTTAGCAGTTATTGATGAGTTTGGCGGAACAGCAGGAATAATCACAATGGAGGATGCTATTGAAACACTCCTAGGTGAAGAGATTGTAGATGAATTAGATGAGCATGAAGATATGCGGGAATTAGCCAGAGAGCAGGCTGAAATAAGTGAAGAAGAGTGATTATAGAATTCTCTCATCTATCCAATTTCTGATTAAGTCATCTCTTTCTTTATTCACCCGGTTCTTCGAGTGCGTTAGAGTATCCAGCAAATGAGGATAGATTTCAACCTCTTGCTTCATTAACAGATCGTAATGAAATCT
>JAACDL010000083.1 GCA_009936765.1 Methanobacteriota archaeon | reverse complement strand
TCATTAATAGAATTCAAATTCGAATCGACGTTAAATGTAGTTTGAAGATGGTCTCCTGTATACCACCATTCTTGTGATTTATTGCTAGTCCAGTACACTCGCAAATTGTCATCATGGTCATCTCCTACCATGAGATTCCAATCAAAGAAACCAGGAGTTATTTCTTGAACATCACTTGTAGCATTTATCCAAGGAGAGCCCCCGTCCATTACAAAAGTACCATTCCAGAAACCGAATAATCCTCCTTCGTCGCTACAATTCACAGATACTGGAATTATCGAATCTATTGGGAATGAGGATAGATTTACTTCTTGACTACTATTAATTCCAGATATGTTCCACTGACAATCATGAATTGAAAGGGGTGCGTCAGAGATTATTGCTTCGAAGTCATAGGATGTATCATCCCATGGAAGTGCGTATTCTTCCTCCAATGAAACAATAGGGGCAGAATTAGGCCCTAGCGTAATCGTATAGTACCCTGAAACTGATGATTCACTTCGTTGTAGAGTGAAATTAGCAGTATTACCATCAATCCATTCTCCAAGCGGGCTCGACAAGTATTGCCAATCGCCATCTGTAGTAATTGTTAGAGGAGTGATCTGTCGTAAATCGTTCTGGAAAGGAACTTCTAATCTAAGCATACTGATTTGAGAGCGTGAAGCGGTAATCGAACCTGTCTCATTCCAGCCCCAAACACCATCTGATAGGTCGATTTCCGACTCAATGCTAAAGCTGTCGAACAATACTGCACCATCATCAATAATGCAGCATAGAGCCTCTCTGCCATTATGGTAAAACATTGACTCGAGTAAAACCTCTAATTGGTTCGTATCACCATCAAGAAACCGGTCTACTTGGCTGGCAATACCTGCCTGCACACCAGGAATGAAGGAAAGTCCCAAACCCGTATTGAATAGGTGATTAGCAGACCACACTCCTGTAATCTCCTCGTTAGGTTGAAGACTTGAAGTAAACATTAGATTAGAATCCCCTTCGATAGAGGTGGCGTTGACCTGTTGATTTATCCATTCAACTGTAGGTAGCCAAATGGATTGCCCAACTGGAATACCATTCATCATTACTCTAGCGGTCCACCCCCCACCAAACTCTCCAAGGGTCAAGTTATTGTCAACCCAAGTCACAGATTTACCAGAACCCGTATGGAATGCTGATATTGAAACTCCATTGGTGAAATTACCTTCAAGATTGTAAGTAGTAGTTTCATTTGGAATATCTATGATGGATTGGCCTGTTCTTACTACGCTACCACCGTCACCAATAACCAATACAGGTATACCATTCGGAGCATCCACTGAACCATTACTAACCGATGATTCCCAAGTACTACCCAGTACCTGAATTGTATGAGCGCCATGAACTGTAAATAAATCCTCGATTAAAGGGTAGGCCTCCAGTACGACTGTCGTCTGTGATGATGCGATTGGCGGGTGCCACATCACGACATACCCATCGCATGTTGCACTAGGCTGATACATCGCACCGGATGGTTCCGATAGAACGGCGCCAGTCCAGGGCTCGGTTAGAGTGATTTCACAATCCGCTATAGGATTGCCAAGAGGATCTTCAACCTCTACTGTCCAAGAGTCTCCTTCTTCGGCCCACGCAGACGGAATCAGAAGGAGGAGAATCAGTAGCAAAACCCTGCGCATGACCCAAAGGAGGCGCTCATACCACATCAAGCAAACGGATTCTCGCGCCCATATGTTCGAGGTCGGCTTAGGCACAACTCGTTTGGAAGGGGAGCATTATGCCCGGACTCATAACCATGGACGACCTGACAAATGAGGAGATTATTTCTCTCCTTGACGACGCTGAAAAATTGCTCCCTGTAGCACGCGGAGAGTTGTATCTCCCGCTATTGCAAGGGCGCATATTAGGGAACCTGTTCTTTGAACCATCAACGAGAACACGAATGTCTTTTGAGACTGCAATGAAACGTTTAGGAGGAGATGTGGTTAACCTTGGAGATGTAAAAACTTCTTCAGTGGTCAAAGGAGAAACCCTCTTTGATACAATCCAAATGGTTGATGGATATACCGATATTATTGCAATGAGGCACCCTAGACAGGGAGCTGCACAATATGCGTGCGATAGCGCAAGAGTGCCAATTATGAATGGTGGCGACGGAGCCGGACACCACCCTACACAAACTATGCTAGATTTGTTTACGATACGTCAAGCACATGGCACTCTTGAAGGACTAAATGTTGTACTTGCAGGAGATTTAAGATATGGGCGAACCGTACATTCTCTTTCTCATGCATTGGTTAGATTTGGATGCAATGTGACTTTTGCATCACCAGACAGCCTAAAAATGCCAGAAGAGATTGTTGCTGACCTCAGAGAACATGGAGCAGAAGTTGTTGAAACTGACAACTTACTTGACCAGATTAATGGTGCCGATGTAATTTACATGACTCGTATCCAGAAGGAAAGATTCCCTGACGAAGAGGAATATGCAAAGGTCGCAGGCGCTTACAAGTTACATGCTAGAGATCTTGATGGGGCCAAGGCTGAGATGATTATTATGCATCCATTGCCGCGTGTAAATGAGATTCATCCATCTGTTGATTCAACTAGACATGCGTGCTATTTCGAACAAGCCTTCAATGGAGTAGTTGCTAGAATGGCACTAATGTGCTGGCTTCTAGATGTCAAGATTCCCGAAGATGTAAATTCTGCAGGAGGGGTTCTATGAGTCAAGAAGCAAATATGCGCAGAGTTACTGCAATCAAGAATGGTACTGTAATCGATCACATACCTGCGGGAGAGGCCCTTTCTGTTCTGAAAATGCTTGGAATCGAAGGTTACATGTCTAACCCCGTATCATTAGTAATGAATGTACCATCAAAGAAGATGGGAGCTAAAGACATAATCAAAGTCGAAGACAGGGAACTGACCCAGAATGAACTAGACAGGCTAGCATTGGTTGCTTCTGATGCATCTGTAGCCATTATCCGCGCCTATTCTGTTGCAGAAAAGTTAGAAATCAATTTGACTGAAGAAGTTGTTAATGTCGCAAGATGTACTTTCTCTAACTGTATCACGACTAATCACAGGGAACCTCTGCCTCATAGATTGGTAGTTACCAGCCGTGACCCACTAGAACTTCGCTGCAGGTATTGTGGAAAGACCCAAGATCTCGAAGGCCTATTGGACAATTTACTTTGAAGCCAAATCGAGTAATTTGGCTTTTCTACAAGCCTTGATGTTTATCCATCCAGGCATCCCAAGATCGATTGGCACACCGCTTACAGTAGCAATCAATCCAGTCATTATCAGATGATTTGCCAAAGGAGTGTTAGACCAATCTAATTTCTTCCAACTATTCCTGCCAGATACTAATGGTTCCATATCCTTACGAGCAGTCCATGCATTGGCATTCCAAGAATGCAACTCCATTGCTGCGACATTGATAACAGGCGGGGCCACAACATTGTGGGATTGAGGCCACTTCTCTTCCCACTTACCATCCATGGTATCAGCCCAAATTAGACCTGTCTTTTCTAATTCGGGCATATTCATTTTCCCTTGAGTTGCCAAATGGATGGCAAGCCTTCTGAGATGCGGGTGCCTTGGATGGATTTTCATAGTTTTTTCAACTATATTTAGAGCGCTGGCTTTCATTCCTCTATCCAAGTATAGAAGCGCTCTTGCAGTTTGCCCATGAGGCCATTCAAACATATCGATATCATTCTTTTTCGCCCAAGACTCTAGTTTATCCAAAGCAATATCTGATTGAGACCAAAGTCTGTATCTGGCAATCTCCCCAAGGATATGTAATTTGGAGGCCGGCTTGTATTTCCATGGTATTTTACCAGCAGGGACCCCCTCAGAGTATCGCTCAATGAGGTCAATGTTTTGCTTAGTAATTGGATCAAGCCGTAACATCATTCGAGCCTGACTGGAAAGTTTCTGAGTAGGATCTAGTATGCATGCTATCCATTTTAGCCTAGCTGCTTCAATATCTTCTTCCCCTAGATAATCGAGACGAGGTGAGGCTTCATTGATGTCTCTCTGAGCCAATGATGAGGCCGCTAATATCATTCTTGCAATCTCAGCAGTTCTACCTGCCCTTAAAGCAAGGAAAGAGAGGCTTACCTGCTCGGCTTGGTCCCATCTGCCTATTCCCATCAAAAGTTCCATACTCGCTTCAGTACGCCGTACAAGAGATAAACCCTCGATGCTTTCTTCGCCATGGTCTTCGTAAAGTAATTCCATTTTGGCTATCGCTTTTGACCATTCATCTTGTGCAATTAGATCTGTAAATGCTTCACCTTTACGGTAAATCATTCCTTCAATTGCTTCTAATTGTATTCGGTTTTCGTTAGCCTCAGCATCGAATGATATGTCTTCCAGTCTCTGACCGGTTCTTCGAGAAAGAGTCCAAATACCTAGGAAAACGATTTGTCCACCAGATGCTAACATCCAAGTCATTTCTTCTAACGCATCTTTGCGTATGACTTGGCATACTGAATCTTGCCAACTACCACATTCCGCACCTTGCGGTAGATATTGCGAATCCCAGAATGTCAACATAGCAAGCGCTAGTAACAACATAGACTGGCCAGCAAATCCAGTAAAGCAGAAATTCAATACATTCGCTTGTTGCGACCTTTCACTTCGCAATAGCCTAGAATCTGCAAGCCTAATCCCTCCTTTACCCGACACATCTGCAACATCCAAGAACAGGATTCTAGCAACTTCATAGACGAAAAGGAAACCGACGATTGCAACGTTCAACAGCAGGAATAGTAGGACTATTGTCACCAAAGGAACTCGAATCCCAGCTTCAGAGATATGTGAAAATAATTCGATAGCATAGAATCCAATAATGCCTCCTTCCTCCATTATCGAATTTTGAGGCCTGTACTCCGGTAGATCGTAGACTCTTTGGGTGTGTTCGAACATTGAAGGATCTACAGCCAGCAATACAAGTGATGCCAATGTATTGAATGCGATATAAGGCATTGCTGCTGTGTTAAGGCGAACTAGGGTTGAGATGAATTGTTTCCTGGCTCTTGGCTTATGTGGATAGAACGCTGAAGGTTCACCCTTAGACAATAGTTTGCTGGATTCGGCTAGAGCAATCCATGAAGAGCCCATAACTCGACCATATGCAACGAATCCTGGTGCGAATGCTAAGCAACCAATCAATGCAAGTTTACGGTCTAAGCCAATCTCTGCAAGCCCCATAATATACCAAATCATAACCAATGCAGTGAACCAAAGAATGGTGATTGTAACTCCTACTCCGTTTCTGAAGGTGCTAGCTTCTTGCAATGTCGCCCTCTTACCTCCAACACGAGTAATAATTTGCGTACTCATTGACACTCCTGTTGAAATCATTGCAGGAAAAATAATCAGAACTAGAGCCATCGCTAATGATATCATATGTACTCCTTCTGTCCATCCTAATTGATAGAACAACCATTCTACTGCAAGCAAAATTGCACCAGTCAAAGCCATGATGTAAACCGTTAGGCCATTACGCATCCCCGGTGCTTTCAGCAATTCCCTTGCTTCAAATCTGTCAGCGGTTACTGTATGCACTTCGTATCTTTTAGGCCCCGTTGGGAATGCCACTTGTAAGCCAGAGAGGCCTCTTGGAATCAAGTATTCTTGAAACAAATAAGCAAAGAAACCTGATACGAATATGGCTATCAAAGCCATCGCATCAAATTCACTTACAAGCGTTATTCCCATTTTTTAGCCTCACTCATTTTGTGGTGGCACTAACGATGGAGATGGATTCTTAGATTCGATTTCTTCGACTAATTCAGAAAGGAATGCCTCGAAATCGACTCCTGCTCTTTGGTCGCCATTTCGTGCACGTATCGATACTGAATTATTGTCAACTTCATCATCTCCCAAAATCAGCATGTAGGCTGGTTGGAATTTTCTTCGCATTCTTATTTTCTTGCCGATGGTATCGTCCCCATCATCGAGTTCTACTCTAATCCCTGCATCTTTCATTCTAGCAGTTACCTTACGCCCATATTCAACCTGTTTCTCTGAAATTGTTAGAACATGGATCTGCGTAGGTGCAAGCCATGTAGGGAATTTACCTGCAAAGTGTTCAATCAGAACTCCACAAAACCTCTCCATGGAACCGAATGGGGCGCGATGAATCATTACAGGGCGATGCATTTCTCCATCGCTTCCTTTGTATTCTAATTCGAATCTCTCTGGCAGATTATAGTCAACTTGAACTGTTCCCAATTGCCATTCTCTACCAATTACATCCTTGACTACGAAATCGATTTTAGGTCCATAAAATGCTGCTTCTCCTGGTTCTTCTGACCACTTGACATCGAGGCTGTTAGCAGCACTTCTACACGCTTCTTCTGCTCGATCCCACTTTTCGCTTTCACCGACATACTTTGTAGAGTCGGGGTCTCTCAAGCCGACTCTGACACGATAGTCAGTCATACCTAGGGCTTTGAAAATAATTTCAACCAGTTCAATACATCCCTGAACTTCTTCTGCGATTTGTTCTTCTGTCACGAATAGGTGTGCATCGTCTTGAGTGAAACCTCTAACTCTCGTCATTCCAGAAATTTCCCCTGATTGTTCCCAACGATACACTGTACCGAATTCTGCTAGTCGTAAAGGTAAATCCCGATATGATCTTGCTTGGGATGAATATATCTTGATGTGATGAGGGCAGTTCATCGGCTTCAGCATATACCCTTCAATTTCTCCCGCTGCCATCATGTTGGATAATTCTCCACATGAACATCCTTCGCTTGCTAATTTTGCCATCATGTCTTTTTCAACTAAAGGAGGATATTGTGAGTCCTGATAGTAAGGGAAGTGACCACTGGTACGGTATAGGTCCAACTTGCCGATATGCGGAGTGTAGACTTGATGATACCCTTGTCGTGTCAAATGCTCCGAAATAAAGTTCTGGAGACAAGTCCTCACCGTTGCACCACGAGGAGTCCATAGAATCAGTCCTTGGCCAACATCTTCGTCAACGTGAAACAGTTGGAGGTCTTTTCCTAGCTTCCTATGATCTCTTTTCTTAGCCTCTTCAATTGCAGACATTGTGGATTTGAGTGACTCTTTGGTAGGTTCGACGATTCCATAGATTCGAGTCAATTGCTCTCTACTCTGGTCGCCTCTCCAAAATGCAGATGATACTGAAGTAAGTCTAACATGCATCAGTTTAGAGGTAGAGTGAACGTGTGGGCCAAGACATAAGTCGTACCATTCACCTTGTCGATAAATTGTGGAACCTGCTCCATCTTCCAGTTTATCATTGATTATTTCCATCTTGTATGGATTACTTGCGAACATCTCACTCAATTCTGATTCACTGCACTCAACTCGTTCAACCGTGTGGTTTCGTCTTGCTATCTCATGCATCTTTTTCTGTACAACTTTCAAATCAGATTCGCCAAAATCTGGTAAATCAGCAAAGTCGTAATAGAAACCTCTGTCAATTGCTGGACCAATAGTTGGTTTTGCATCTGGGTAAATTGAGGTTATGGCTTGAGCCAGGAGGTGAGCGGCGCTATGTCGAAGGATGTGAATCCCGTCATCAGTGAACCCTGAGATGCCTTCAACAGAGCAATCCTTGTCCAAGACAGATGAGAAATCTTTCTGCATCCCATCCACGTTAGCAGCGACGCAGTCATGCTTTCGCCCTTCAATATCAATTACAATTTCACCAGCCGTTATTCCAGATGCGTATTCGTGGACTGAACCGTCTGGCAGGGTAACAGAAATCATGGACATGTGTGTGCCTCCGCCCCCTACGGGGGCGCTACTACACTTCACCTTGGCGATAGATAAATCGTGCTAGATAGCCTTCTTTTCGTATATATCGAGAAGGCGACTACCATGCGACATCGAAGTCATCTCCTTCTTTCGAAGTAGGTTCTGCTAGCACTTCGACATGCTTCTTTTCTGGCGCAGTAACCTGTTTGGTGGCCATTTTTATCTCGCTACGATTATCTTCAACATCTCTCTGTCCACGAAAAGATGGTTTGTCGTGGATCTTTACTTCTTTCTTCTCCACTGGAGCCTTTTCTTTCTTCTCCTCATTGAACTGATTGTCCCAAGCATTCTCGAAACTCGAATCGTCCGCTCGCTTCTCCATGTGCTTCCGTTGTTGCTACGGATAAATAATCGGTTTGATGTATCGTGAGCATCTGGCCCGATATATGCGCCTAGCAGTAGTAGTCAACCCTGATGCCGGCCTAGGAGGTCGTTTGGGATTCAAAGGAAGTGATGGGCGCGCTGCAGAGGCTAGAGCCGCTGGTGCTGAAGACCGTGCTGGCCCAAGGATGATGTTATGTCTGCAAAGGCTTGCAGATTTGGCAAGGCAACCGATTGAAATCATCGCATGGGAAGGCAGGATGGGCGGAGACTGGATACCAGGAGATTACACTTCGACAGGTAAGACGCCAGAAACCACCGACGCAAATTCCACTGCAGAATTCATTAATTCTCACGAACCTGATTTGTTTATTTATGCCGGAGGTGACGGAACAACTAGAGATATTGTTGAAGCCATGGGTGAGAGACAAATACCGATAGTTGGAGTTCCAGGTGGCGTAAAGATGCATAGTGGTTGCTTTGCAACTACTCCAAAGGCTGCTGCTGAAGTTGTTTGGTCATTCATTACTGGAGATTTGATGGTAGCTAGAACTGAAGTAATGGATCTGGATGAAGAAGTTTACCAAAAAGGAGAATGGAAGGTTAGAATGTATGGTGAAGCATTTACTCCTGCAAGTCCAAGATGGATGCAAGGGGCCAAAGAACAGGTTCAGCGCGAGAGCGAGAGTGAAACTCTGGAAGCTATGGCCATGCATATCGATAGTCTGGTAGAAGATGACTCCGATTTGATGATTGTATGGGGGAGTGGAGGCACTCTAAGACAGATGTGTAAAGAATTAGGGTTTGAATCAACTTTACTTGGAATTAACATTCAACACAATGGCAAAATGTATCAGGATTTGAATGAACAAGGAATTCTCGAACATATCCGTTCCCACCGTGGAACCATTTTGCCACTTCTTTCTCCGATGGGAGGCCAAGGTTTCCTTATTGGTAGAGGAAACCTGCAATTATCACCTACAGTGCTTAGAGAAATTGGAATTCAAAACCTTCTGGGAATTGCAACTCCTGCTAAATTACTTGGATTAAATGAAGTACGTATCGACACTGGAGATGAATCTCTTGATGAAGAGATACGAGAACGAAAATATCTGAAAATGTTACAGGGATACCGTACTACTAGAGTAATACGAGTTTCCTCAGATTGAGTAACTCGCTTCAAAAAGCCTCAACCGTTAGTGCTCAAATCCAAGGCACAGGCACTGGATCCCAACCTAGAAGAATAAGTACAACTCTGATAACAAGTACTGCAACTAGTATTGGCACTCCCACAACTAAGTACATTAAAGCAAATAATATCTCCATGATTGGATTTGAATCACTTATTGAAAGGGTTTCAAGCATCGAGTAAAATAACATCATCAGTTGATTCATCATGCCGCTCACTAAATTACGGAATCAACACCGCACTTATAATAAAAATCCGGGATTCTTGTGATTCTTGGAGATGTAGAGGCTAATGAATCATGTAGCGTTATTCGTATCAATACGAATCACTACCATCCTCCACCGCCAGATGCGCTTAATAATAACCCGAAGAGTGCCAAAATGGCCATTACTGCCATAACTAATCCAATAACCGTTAGAACTAATGTAACTATCATTCCGACTTTGAGTCCTTTTAGGACACCATCTAATGCTTGATTATTGTTAGATTGTAATTGTATAGTGGTCTCTTTTCCTCCAATCAATAAAGTAGCAGTTTGATTATCGCTTGATTTAGAAGTTATCTTGTAGTAATACAGAAGGAAATACGACCCTATGAAGAATGTCAAAGGCAAAAACAGCAGGATGAATTGGGCGCCACCTAATATACCTTCGAATAATATGAAAATACTGATCATCGCAAAAATTGTGCCAATTGAAAGCGACAGACCCAAAGCAATATTTTGACCTACACTTCGTTTGGATTGTTGAACCACTTCTTTTGGTTTCGTAGTATTGCTGATAGGATTGGGTTTTGTCCTTTTACCCAATTTGAATTGTTTACCACAAAAAGGACATTCATACGTGCCTGGCATTGTTGCGTCGAATTCAATTTTCTGATTACAATGTGGACAAGGCGTTGTAACCATGACAATACTGTACTAACATCGGGCATAAAGTTTAGCCGGCAAATGCAAAACAGTAAATCGTTTTCAGATTGTTTCGCCTGCTGCAGCCTTCAATAACCCGAGGAATGGAGGGCTTGGTTTTTCTGGCCTGCTCTTGAATTCTGGATGGTATTGAACTCCAACATAGTATGGATGTCCTTCCAATTCAAAGATTTCACACCTTTGCCCAGTCTCGTCTTTGCCCACATATACAAGCCCCTCAGATTCAATCTTTGAGATCAGGTCGGGATTCACTTCGTATCTGTGGCGGTGTCTTTCATCGACTTGTGCATGACCACCGTAAAGTCTGCGAGTCATACAATCATCCACTTGGAAGATTGTTGGCCTGCTTCCTAGGCGCATAGTTCCGCCAAGGTGAGTCTTAGAGATCTCGGGCATGAATACAACTGCAGGGTTAGGAGTATTCTCATCAAACTCTGTTGAGTTAGCCCCTTCCATTCCCAAGACATTCCTGCAGAACTCTATTGTTGCAACTTGTAACCCAAGACAGATTCCAAGATATGGTACATTATTGACTCTAGCGTAATTTGCTGCAAGAATCTTGCCTTCGATTCCTCGATCACCAAATCCTCCAGGCACCAAAATGCCGTCTGCTGACTTGAGTACTTCCCAATCTGAATGGCCGTTATTATCTAGATTGCTAGCTTCAATCCAGTCGATGACTAACTTACGGTTTACTGCAAATGAAGCATGTTGCAAACTCTTGATTACTGAAAGGTACGAGTCTGTCAATCCAGTGTACTTCCCGACCATAGCGATGTGAATGTCTTCTCCAAGGTTATCGACACGATCAGCCATGGCTTCCCATCTCTGCATTAGATCTGTAGCATTACAATCGATTTCTAATGCTTCACAAATACCTTGGTCACGAAGAAGTAGAGGTACGCGATAGATATTGGATACATCATGTGCGCTCATCACTGCATTAGGTGAGACATGGCAGAATGCGGCTAACTTCTCTCTTGTGTCTTGAGCAAGTGGAGCCTCAGCACGGCAAACCAATACATCTGGTGTGATTCCTAATCCCCTCAATTCTTTGACAGTGTGTTGGGTAGGCTTGGTTTTCTGTTCGCCTACAGGCCCCATAACTGGAACTAAAGAAACATGGACGAAACAGATATTTTCTCTTCCAACGCGGAATTGGAATTGTCTCAGCGCTTCGATGAATGGCGAACTCTCGATATCGCCGACAGTACCGCCCAATTCGATTACGCATGCATCAGGAATCTCTTCAGAGCCATCAACTGGCACTGAAGCAACCCTCTCTATCCAGTCCTGTACTGAATCTGTGACATGAGGAATAACTTGTACCGTTTTACCCAAATAATCGCCACGTCGTTCTGCTTCGATAACTTCTGAGTAAATCTTGCCAGTGGTGATGTTATTGTCGCGATAAAGATTGAGATCGCAGAACCTTTCATAGTTCCCCAAATCAAGATCTGCCTCGCCGCCATCATCCAAAACAAACACTTCGCCGTGTTCAAATGGCGACATTGTACCTGCGTCACTATTCAGATATGGGTCGATTTTGACAGCAGTGACTCGCAGTCCTGCACTCTTGAGAAGAACACCGATGCTAGAAGCAGTAACTCCTTTGCCCAGTCCGCTGAGGACCCCTCCCGAGACGACAACATATTTCATGTCCTTCAACGGGCTTTAAGGCCGTCGCGCCTCCCCTTTCAACATTGGGTTGCTTTCAAAACGCACTAATATGGTGCTTAGAAGTCTAAAACTACTTTCCCGCAAAGGCCGCTGCGAGTAAGTTCCATACCTTTTTGGAACTCAGAAATGCCTAATCTGTGGGTTACGATTGAATCAACATCTATCGCACCCGAAGACAATAAATCATGCATTGTATCCCAAGTTGACCACATTTTCCTGCCGTTTATTCCTTTGAGATGTAAATATCTGAAGACTAAATCGTTCATTGGAACTTCTGGAGTCGAATTTCCGTACACTGAAAGTACGTTTAGGTAACCACCCATTCTAGTTGAACGGATGGCATTGGCCAATGCAACTGGAGAGCCTGAAAACTCGCATGTGTTGTCAACTCCCCTGCCATCGGTTTCTGAAAGTATAGTTTCAATGATGTTGTCACCTTTACCGAGGACTAAGTCAGCGCCTAATTTTTCAGCAAGTCCCATGCGATACTTGTTGTCCCAATCTATTGCAATTACTTTCGATGCACCCATAGCCTTAGCGGCATTAACTGCAAAGAGACCGATTGGGCCCAATCCATGAATTGCAATTGTAGCGCCTCTAACCGGCCCGCCTGTAAGGGTGTGGATTGCATTGCCTAACGGGTCTTGTATCGAGCCATGAACTGAATCTAAACCGTCAGGGGTATGCCTAGCATTGGTTGCAGGGATCGTGAAATAAGGTGCAAAAGCCCCATTGTCATGGACTCCAAATATTGAGCCGTTTTCACAAATGTGAGCATTTCCTTCGTCACACCTTGGACAATTCCAGCATGCGAGGTGGCACTCGATTGCAACTTGGTCCCCAATTTTGTGGCTGGAAACCCCTTCGCCCAAAGCTACAACTTCACCACAGGTTTCATGCCCGGTAATAGTTCCAAGAGGGACTTCATCCCTGCTCCATTCATCCCACAACCAGATGTGTACATCAGTACCGCAAATACTTGTAGATGCTGTTTTGACTAGCACTTCCCCTGGAGCAGGAGATGGAACTGGGTGTTCGATTAATTCGAATCCATCCTCTGTATCATGGACTTTAGTCCAAGCCATCATGGTGCCAGGTGCCTCGGACATGTTTTACCCAGTCCGGAGGCCGTTCTTGAGCGTATCCTCATTCGGCTCCAAATCCTTGAAGTTGTTCTTGGACTTCATCAGGGACTTGGGCATCCATTTGAGCCCATAAAACATCATCAATTCTCAATATACTGATAGAAGCCTCAGTAGCCCCCGATATTGCTTGCCTAGTAATTTTCAAAGGTTCCAACAAGCCTCTTGAGATTGTACCGCTCGGCACCCCTGTTTCCAAATCAAGGCCCATGAAATCGCCTTCAACACTGTGTGCTGCAGTCAATTTTAGCAGTGAGTCAATCCCATCAAAACCAGCATTTTCTGCTAATGCTCGAGGTATTGATTCAAGAGCATCAGCCCATGCCTCGATAGCCATCTGCTCCCTACCTGGAACCGATTCAGCATGTCTACGCAGTCTTCGTCCTAAAGCGACTTGTGTTGCGCCGCCGCCCGGTAATAGAAGTGGTTCTTCCAAAAGTTGGCAAGCAACTCCTAATCCATCAGCAAAGCATCTCTCTACTTCATCAACAACGCCATCAGTACTACCGCGTGCAATCAATGTTGCACCGCTATCTTCAGCATCTAAAATCCAATGGGTGATGCCACCTCGTAATTCCTCTCGAGTTCTGATAAATGCGCCGAGATCTCCTTTGGATGCGCGTCCTGCATCTGGAACTAAATTTGCACCGCACACACGAGAAAGTAAATCCAAGTCCTTCTTCTCAACTCTTCGGTATGTTAGTATTCCAAGGTTTGAAAGAGCCTGTCTGGCTTCTTCATCCACTCCTTCCTTGCAAACCAATAGGTCGCAGCCAATATCGACAATGTTTTGGATTTGTGCTAGTAATGCCTTTGATTCAGCTTTACGGAATGCATCTAACATCCCAGTAGATGTGATATTCAGTTTGGTCTCAAATTTAGGTTGCTTCCGCTCAAGCCCTCCGTCGAGAAGTAAAATTGAACCCGGTCCACCTCTCTCTTTCATCTCAGGATGTATACGACTTTTTGCAAGTGCTAGTCCTGTAATCAAAGTGGAGTCAAGCATCGAGCCGCCTGACTGTTTGATGACTTTTACTCGTGTGGGGTCTGCCCTTCCATCAGATACAATCAACTTTCCAGCGTCGAAAGATAAGTTGGCAAGATGTTTCTCCATAGCCAGATCTAGTTTACCTGCTAATGAGGTCTCAACCGCTGACAGAATTTGTTCGCTATTTGCTTCAATTGCCAACTCATCTAGTGAGGATAATGCGAATTTTTCTGCAATACTGTAACCCCTAGCAATAGTAGCAGGATGTACACCCTGCCTCACTAATTGCCAAGCATTACGAAGCATCTCTGCGCAAATAACTACAGTAGATGTTGTACCGTCTCTAGCAACCCTATCCTGAGTTGATGATGCACTGATTATCATCTTAGCAGCAGGATGTTCTACTCGTGCAGATTCCAGTACTGTTACTCCATCGTTCGTGACTAAAGTCCCACCTTGGTCATCCACCAGCAACTTGTCTAGGCCTTTCGGACCGAGAGTTGAACGAACTGCTCCGGCCAGCGCTATTGCTGCTTGAACGTTCTTTCGCAAGGCTTCGCGACCACTAGTTCTCTGTGTAGATTCGAGAATAGTATCTTCCGCCATCGACCTTCCGACTGGATGGCCTACTTTCAAACTGTTGAGAGGCCGAAAGCGTTTAGTTCATATATGGGTGACTGTACCGACTATACAACCGATGGTTAAGTAGTGGGGTGAAGAAGATGGCTGAAGATTGGGAAAAAAAGATGCTTGAACAGATGGCAGAGATGTTCCGTGGCATGGGAATGTCGGTCGATATGGACCAATTGAAGGCCTTGATGAATCAATTCCGTTCTCAATTCGATTCTATGGGTTTCGACCCTGAGAAAATCGCCAAGGGAGACATGAAATTTAATTTCGACATGTCTAATTTGATGAAATTATTCCAGTCAGGAATGCCTATGGAAGATATGTTGTCAAACCTTGGGGTCGATGTGAAAGTCGATGCTGCTCCTGCTGAAGTCACAATAGATGATGATGACTCTCCACAAAACGACATAGTCAGATTACCTGCAGATGACATCTATCTCTCAGGATGGAATATGTCGATTACTGTTGACTTTTCAACCAGGCAAGATTTCGAAGAAATTGAAATCGCACTATCCAGTGGCGGAGAATTACTGCATGTGCTAGTTGACCCGGCTGAACCGCCTTTAGCCCAAATTGAACTGCCTCACCAATGTGACGATGTAGTAAACTGGTCCCTCAACAATGGAATCCTAGACATCACCCTCAAATTATCTCCGCAAGG
>JAACDL010000082.1 GCA_009936765.1 Methanobacteriota archaeon | reverse complement strand
CCAGTTCCTGTAGCAACTGTAGGAATGTCCACTAATTCCACTGGTGCAGTGAGTGTAAAGTCGCTCACCATGTTGGAGTGTACTGTACAGAAGTAGCTCAGCGTATCGCTTACTGAGAATCCATCTCTGAAGAACAGTGTGAAAGATTCTGCGTCGGAGATACCAGCGCTGCTGGACCCATCTCCTGCGATTATCAGATTATCGCTGGAGTCGCTGTTGTATCCGGAGTCACCTACGTAGAATGGGTGTGCGGATGGGCTGGACAACCTCTGGAATTTGTAGTTGTTAGTTATGTCCAACTCGTCGACTGTTGTAGTTCCTGCCGAATCTGAGTAAAATTGGAAGTATGGCTCTGACATTGAGCCGTCGCTGACGTAGATGTCGACCGGAGGCATGAGAACCTTGTCAATTACGTGAATGACTCCGTTGGAAGAGATTATATCCGGGGAAGTTACTACTGCATCGTTTACCTTTACTTCGGAAGTTCCTACTGTAAAGGATAACTTGTCACCGTTTAGTGCGTCAGCAGTGCCAGCATCGACTAAGTCACTTGACATTACACTCCCTGACACAACGTGATAGGTAAGAATGTCAACAAGCGTTGCGTTTGCTTCATCGTTGTCAAAATTTGACAAATCGATTCCTGCATCAGCAAAAGCCTGATCAGTTGGTGCGAACACTGTGAAGGGTCCGTCGCCTTGGAGCGTGGTCACTAGTTCAGCGTGGGCAAGTGCAGCCACCAAGGAATCATGGACTCCTGTGGAAGATGCATTCGCCGGTATGTCATCATATTCGTCTGCGGACACATTGAGTGGTATCGCTGACAACATAAGTAAGGCTACAAGCATGGTAACAGTTTTTCTCTGCATTATTTCTTACGCTCTTCTCTAAGTATATACCGTTTTGTTTCCGGACATATCAGTTAAATGATGCACTGAGCATCTTTAGCGTACTCTTGAAATGCAGAAGCCCTTAGACCAACTATGCGCCGCTTGCTGCTAATCATCGTTATCGCAATGATGATGCCGCAATTACCAGTTAGCGCTAACGAAATTCCCTTTGAGTTCTATATTGACGAAGATGTCATCATACATCCAGGAGAGACTGTTCCTTTCAGAATTGCTTGGCACAATATAGTCGACAGTGAAAGGCACTTCCAACTCGAGGTTCAATCCCATTCGAACTTGACAGTCGAAAATGTTCCAGCCGATTGGACAAGAGTGGGTTCTGGAAGACTTGGTGAGATGAATATCAATGTCACTGTCGATTCTTCGGCTGATTACGAAACCATTCAATTTACAATCAATATAACCTGTCAAGAAACCCCCGGTTGGCAAATAAGTTACGATGTCGATGGAATTATTTCTAGGTGGTCTGACCTAAAATTTGGGGCTAACGATGGTTCATCGTTTTACGTTCAACAAAGTGTTAACACAAGTTTAGCAGTAAATATCTCGAACTCTGCTGGATTTGACGATCTAGTGAAAATTAGTCTGGAGACTACTTCCAATTGGCAATATGGTTTCTTAGAAGACATTAATGGTGATAATGAAGTCCATATTAATCTACTAGATGGTGAGGATGTATTTGTTTACTTCTGGATTATTACACCGGCCATAATTGATGGGTCCCCTTTAGCAGGAACTGGCCCTGATTTCAAACTTAAAGCCGAATCTGGACTGGACAGAAGAGTTGCTAGTTGGAACTTCGAGTTAGAGATGCAAACCTTCCACAATATGAGCATCGACTTTACAGGAGAGAGCCTGAATCTTGACCCCGGAGATACAGGAAGGGTCGAGGTTACTATCCGGAACACTGGCAACATCAACACTTACCCTGATGTTTCGCTGAAAGTTGGTTCTTTAGTTAATGATAGAATAGAAACCGACGGATGGATTGTTGCTCTTTTCAACGCCTTTGAATTTCAAAGTTTAGCCCCAAATGAATCTAGAACTCTTGAAATCGGTTTCGAAGCCCCTAATCTCAATATTGGAGGAGTTGATGTTGAGTTAATCGTCAAACCCTTAGCCACACCTCAGAGAGTCTGTACCACTTCGGTTTCATCAGATATTCAATGGGACAGAGGTGGTTCAATATCTGTCTTGGACAATGCATGTTCATCAGTAGAATGGAACAAAACATGTCAAAAAATGATTCAAATAGAAAATACAGGCAACTTTTACGATGAATTCAATCTTAGAATAAGCGATGATTATGGAATGGAATTTTTGGTTTCGTCTGAAACTTTAGGACTTTCGAAAGGTGAACTAAGCCAACCAATTCCTGTTAATTTGACGCCATATGTGGGGGCCGATGGTTTGCTTCAAGGGTATGCCAACTTAGAATTACTAAATTCCAATGGTTTGTTGTTAGACAATATTAGTATCCAATCAATAACAGCACCTAATGTCAATTGGGTATGGGAGCAGGCAGAAAATTCAGTGAGTAATGGAGAAATTGAAGTTGTAATCACCATGAGAAATGAGGGGAATACAGATGATGGACTAATTGTTAGGATGTCCTCGTCTTATTACACAGAATTGAGTTTCATCCCTCCTGACAATGCGATTGTTGAAGATGGCAGCACTAATATCCGATCATTCGAGGTAATGAATATCGCAAAGGGTGAGAGCTTTACATTCAGAGCATGGGCTAAAATTCCAGACGACCAGTCCGCAGGTGATGATTTCTTCCTAACCATAACTGCGAATAGCCGCCTAGCAGAAGATAATCCATTCACCTACATTGCCAACTCATCTTTCGATGCTAAAAGTTCTG
>JAACDL010000081.1 GCA_009936765.1 Methanobacteriota archaeon | reverse complement strand
TACCCGTTGAGAGTGGAAGTGGAGATACAAGGTCTGCAGTATTCAGTAATGCATTGAGGTAACTTGGATGACCTTGTTTGAATGAAGCATCTGCTGGGCCTAGTAGTGGAATTGCCACAATTAGCATACAAGTTCCTGAGCAAATTACAGAGAATCCAATTGGCCAAGTGCCGTCCATACCGATAGATAGTGGGCTCAAATCATCATGATAAATCAATGACAAAATACCGGATATTGCTAGAACTATTAGAGTTAGTTGTAATCCTTGCTTGTAACCTTGGAGTGTTAGTGTTCCTCCGAATAGATAACCCAAGCCGATTAATAATGCCATGAAAGATTGATCTGGTCGCCAATCAGAGAATATTAATGCCATCCCGATTCTGAAAAATCCATACAATATTATTCCAATACCTGTGATTTGTAAGGTAAGGTCTGCATTTTGGTTGACAATTATATGAGTTACTGGCTGTTGCTGAACTACATTTGGTTGTTGTATTGAAATTGGTTGAGGGGATTTAGATTCATCATCCTCAATTAACCTGATTACAACCTCTGCCTTACTCCCGCTTACTCTTAGACCACGGTCTTTACACATGGTTTTCAATGCAACCAGGGTCTGACTATCGTAATCCATGCTGAAGACTAATCACTAATCGTTAATCAACATTAACCCGTTAAACTCAGGTTAAGATTACGCTTCAGCAGTAACTGGTGTTACGGCGGACTCTTCAGCAAGTGATTTCTTTGCATCGACTTGACGAGCAAGGAAGGATACAACATCGAGAATTTCGATATCGTGTCTTTCATCACCTTCGAATTTCAGACACTCGAAGTGAGATACACACTTTGGACAGGAAGTAATCATCATGTCAGCACCTGTGTTTCTAATTTCTTCCATTCTGGAAACTCTTAGGGCACGTGCATTCTCATTACATGACATCATACTTGAAACTCCACAGCACATTGCATCTTCACCATGATGCTCCATCTCTACAAGTTGAACACCTTCGACTCCCGCAACTAGCTCTCTAGGTTCGTCATAAATTCCCATTTGTCGACCTAGTCTACATGGGTCATGGTAAGTTACAGTTAGTTCATCTTCAACCTTCATTTCCATATCGAATCCGTTTTCGATAAGATACTCAGTTGTATGCATAACCTTGATCCCTTCTAATTCGTAGTCACGAGCGAATGTTCTGAAACACTCTGCACATGAAGAAACAAGAGTATCGATGCCGGATGCTTCAATCTTCTTTTGATTGTAAGACTTCAGTTTGTCAAACACTTCGTCAAGTCCCTGCCACTTTTGATCGTGACCACAGCACTTCAAGAAATCACGTCCAAGGTATGACACTTCTGTTCCCATCTCTTCAAACAGAGTGAATGCAGCAGTTGTGGTGTCACCCAGGTTCATGTCACCTTCGTTTAGATGGCTGAATACCATTTCTTGGTCAAGATAATCTACACATCCAGGGTAGTATCCTACATTGGAGTCTATTGGGTAATCTTCAACAGCCACGAAGTCTGCATCGCTGTCTTCTTCTGCTTCAGCAGCTAGAACAGCCTGTAATACAGTGTGAGGAATCTCTGCAGCAGGTCCTCCTACAATCAGTGTTCGACGTATGTCAACATATGAGTCGTAGTCTACTAGTTGAGGACAGGCATTAGTACATGCTGTACAGGTAAGACACGAGTACATTGGAACGCCATCATCTTCATTATTCCATGAATTGTAAATGATGTTCAACTTGTCACCTGCATTGAATAATCTAACCGGGCAAGCATCGTCACAAAGGTCACATCCGTAACACTTGTTCATTTCAAATTCATATCCTCTAGCCATATTTCGAAGAACGACAAATACGCCTGCTCCAGCAGCCAAACATGGGATGAACATAGCATAGGTCAACTTTGCATCGAGCGACTTAGGATTGACGTGATAAGTTGGATTTACAACAACTCCAGCATAATCTCCTTCGAGTTCAAGTGCAGTTGAGTTAGAAAGTTCCACTGTGCGTCCTGCAAGTCCATTGCCTGCATTCTCTCCATACAATAGGAGTGGCTGGTATGCTTTGATAGCGAATGTAGTCTCTACAATAACGCTGTCATTGTTGAGGAGACCATCAGTAGATTCTACCTTGAATTCATAGTCATAAGTTCCCGCAGGAAGTTCGATGCCTAATTCTCCAGTGTTACAGTCAGTGTCTATGATTACATCACCAGAGTCATGTTCTGAGACAATTAGACTTGATTGAATCATCTTAGAGGTTGAATCTCCACCGTCGATAATTACTTCACTAGCCCTTGTAGAACAAGTTGCATCAACAGGAACCGTGGTAAAGTCACTGTCGTCAGGCCAGTAGTTCATCGATGTACCATCTGTAATTTGGAACGATCCAGTAGCCCAGATGTATTCATCTGCTGTGTAATTATCTATTCCTGTAGCGCCGTTGACTCCAGATTCCAGATCCTGATGCCCGTTGTTATCGGCGAAATCTATCATGTAATATCTCGCAGGTTGGTAAATAATCCAATCCATCCAAGCTGAGGCTGGAACAATATCTCCTTCGAAGCCTTGTGCATCCATGAATTCATTTCTCTCAGTTACTTGAACATCATTTGGTTGAGAACGCATTTCCTCTAATTCCTCATAATCTGAAATAGTGAGTAATCCCTTAGCGTCCCAGAAACCATTGTCATAAACTGGGTATGAAACTACACTTGCAGCAGTTGCTACAATGAATGCACCAACTATCAACTTCTTTCCATGAGCAGGGGTGAATCTTGCTCCCCATGCGTTATTGAATAGCCACTTGGCAACGAAATAAATCACAATCCATAACAGAATGCCTGTCAAAATCCAGGGTATCATATTGAACAGATCTGCAACCCATGGGTCTCTTGTACCACAAACTAGGTCACTATTACCGTCCAATTTACAGTAATCACTTCTGTTTTTACCGTAAAGTTCCAAGAAGATGTTGATGGAGAATACTGAGATGAACCAAATGTGGGCAAGATATACTGCACCAGCACTAGCAAACCACGGGTCTTCAACAGGTCTCTTTTCTCGGCCACCTAGGAAAGGAGGTAGTGCAAGGATTCCTACTGGGATTCCAGTTAGGAAAGCACCCCACCATGCAGCGTTCCAAGGGAAAGTTGGCTGTCCGAAGAAATCTCCAACCGGTCCAAGGGGTACATCGAACTGAGGAAGGTATTCTCCCCAGCGTAAGTATCCATATGAGAATAGTACGTACCAGTCAGGGAATACGAAACCAGCCTGGGCGAATGGATCAGCAGCACTGTGTAGCGGTGGTGGAATTAACCATGCATAAAATAGCAGTACGCAAGCCATGAATCCGAAGATCAATGTATCACGTAGTGCTTCATGTGGCCAAAACCCATGACCGGCACGAGTACGCTTACGCCTTTCATCAGCAGATTCTAATTTCTCTTTTTCATCCATGTAGGATGAAGCAACAGCGCCAAGATTCTCAATAAGTCCCATAATTCAAACCTCCAATATCAGTGCGGCTCCGCAATTCCTTGAACCCAAACAATGAACAAATGTATTATGATCAATGTGGTTACAATCACAGGCAGTATAAACACGTGAATGAAATACATTCGAGTTACTGTCTGATGTGATAATGATGATCCTCCGAACAATAGAGTGGCCACTAATTTACCTATGAGCGGTGTTGAGTTGGCGAGATTGATACCAATTACAGCCGCACCATAGGCCAAGCTATCCCATGGTAACAAGTAACCTGAATATCCGAAGACGATTGTTAATGCCATGAGTGCAACTCCGATTAACCAGTTTAGTTCACGAGGGTTGCGGTAAGCTCCTGTAAAGTATACTCTACACATATGGAGGAATACTGATGCAACCATGAAGTGAGTTCCCCAATGGTGGACTGCACGTATGATGTAGCCAAATGGCAACTGTGTCATGATAAACTGCATACTTGCGTAAGCAGGAGATGGGTCTCCTTCTCCACCTGGAACATAATAGATACCTAGGACCGTACCTGTAATGACTAGAATAATGAAAGAAAGGAAAGAAATTCCTCCTAAGCAATACAACGGGTACCAATACCAAATAATTCGCAATTTGTACTTTTCAGCGTGAGTAAGAGGCATTTGGCGATGCATATTGTAGTATGCACCTTTGCTCATATTCCAATAATCTTGGATTCTGAACCTTGTATCTAGGAACGAGAACACCCATAGGAAAGTTCTCTCAGCGAATCCCATTTTCCCGCTTGATTCTACAGCACGTAGAATTTCACGGCGTGGAATGTCCTCATTCTCTTTGCGTAGAGTAAACGCAATGAGGACAATGATGAATGCAATAAAGAACCAAAGTACCCAGAATATTGTGCTCATATTTTCACCTCAGTCGCAGTAGGTCAACCAGCCCGTGTAATCAGAAGACGCCTCAATTGTATCGCCATTCATTATGATTGGTATAATTGGTAATCCGACTGGTGCAGGTCCACCTGCACGACGGATACCGAGATATTCGAATGAAGCACCAGTTGAACGGTTAGCGTTACGGTTTACTTCGATAGCAGTTGGATCGAACCTACTTGAATGGCAGATACAGAACATCTTACTTCCACCATCGTCTCCTCCACCTGGCGTCCAGTTATCGTCTGTAAACGAGTTTGATACTAATTGCCATCCAGGTATACAGCACAAGTGCGTACATCTTGAGAATATCATGATTAGATTGCCACTTGGATCAAATATCTCTGGGTTTCCTAGGAGGTATTCTGTTGCGTGAGCAACATAGTTTCCACCGATGTCATATCCTGGCATCTCTTGGAATCTAGGTGAATTGTCAGCCATCGGTTTGATTGAATTGACGGAGTGAGGTACGTAGTTGACGATAACTGGTAGTCCATTCCAAACACCCTGGGCGCCAGACATGCCTACCTTGGACTTTGCAGCCTCTGCTTCGAAATCAGATTTTGACATCGGTTGCAAGTGCTTTGCACCATACCATGCCTCATCTTCACGACCCTTTGCCCAATAGAGAACCGAAGTATCTCCTCCTCCTCCTCCGGAAGGGGGTAGAAGGATGGCAGCGAACCCTAGCGCTCCTAATGTGGAAGCTAATACACCACTTGTAGCGTTGAATCCGTATCTCATGAATTGTCTTCTATTGACAATCATGTCACCTGTAAGAGACAACAAGTCTCCAGCAGTGGATGGTGCAGGTCTGAGTTTCATGTCGTCCATAGGAATCACCAGTTGTATTCTCTCCAGTCCTTCTGATGCTCAGGGATGAACTTATTCTGACTGTGCTTGACAATAATTGTATCAGGAAGTACCCACTTTAGGTAGACAATCCCCATCATGATTAGGGTAGATAGGCCCATTGCAAGGTGGTAAGACAATTGTTGCTGGTCCCATGCTGAGCCATTGAGGAGCCCGTACAACATTGTTCCAAACCAAAATAGTGCCCAAAATATTCCCCATCCAAAGAAGAACATTGTGAGAGCGGATTTACCAGATGGCGCTAATGCTGCTGAGATGACAGTCCCTGGTTCTGCAGGATTAAACACTCCGTGATTAATCGCATTATCCATTTGCTCTTCGGTTAGACTAGCATCCTCTAGGGCAGTCCTAGCATCTTTGACGCTGACCTTGCCTGAGGCAACCTTCTCTAGAAGTTGGGTTATTGTGTCTTTAGCCATCATTGATCACCTCTTCTGTTGACCTTGTACCTTAGGCGCAGCAGGTTACTTCTGCCTTTGTATGATGTAGAGAATCCATAGCGGAGTAATAGTCCACAGAATACAATAACGGCGATTACTGCTCCAAATCCAAGAAGTCCGAGCCAGTGGGCTCTGAATTGTGCACCCATGGTGTGAAGGTCAATCTCTCCGGATTCAGCTTCAGGGGCTTCAGGAGTTCCACTGCCTGCGATTAAGGTGCGAGTCCCTCTGCCGTCATCTGCTGCAACCTCGACCAAATTGAACACAAGTTGGTTCCAGTAATCTCCAGCAGGGCCATCTGCTCCGTTGACAGCATTGCCACTAATCCAGAAATCAATGTGCTCAGCGCCGGCGCTTGGGGATGTCCAAGTGATTTCGAATATTCTGGAAGATGATGAAACATGAGTTCTTGTCATAGGGTCTTCTTCCCATGCCTGTCCGTCTCCTGAAAACTCTCCCGCACTAACTCTGGCGGAGAATCCGCCCATGTCGGTCGCAGGGCCTCCGACAATTTCCAATCTCATGTTGTAGGTTTGTTCTGGAGACCAAGTATGTGGGACTCCGACTAGAAGGATCATAACCGAATTGCTAGGCTCTGCACCGTGACAAAGACAGCCTTCTTTGGCCACGTCATCAATAGTCTCTGAGCCGTTTTGTTGTTCGCCACCGATGCCTTCAGGGTAAGCGTTTACAAGTCCGGGTAAAAGCATAAGCAGCACTAGGACTAGGGGAAGGAAACTTCGGACGGAAACCCGTGATTTGCGCATAGCGTATCCCAACCAGTTAATCCGACTTGGATTGCGCCTATAATCGTTCCTTGTGAAGTAGTCGTGCTATGGTCTTGCAGTGTAACAATTTCGGCGTATTTTTGCACTGAACATTTGATGGGAAAACATATTGATAATCACGGCGAGGGGCGGACATGTCAGACCACGCTTTCGAGAACACATATGACCTCTCAGACGAACAACTTCAGTCTTTGGATGAAGCAGAGGAAGAAATGCTGAGAAATAATCTCGGTAAAGCGGAGGAGATTTTGCTTGCTATGCTGGTCGAAGATGAGGAGTGTATTCCAGTGCTAAATAACTTAGCACACCTCTATGGTAGGCACTTTTCTGATTTCGAAAAAGCAGTTGAAATTTATGGGAAGGTTTTAGCTTTGGAACCAGATAATGCTTGGGCTCGAGATGCCCGGCGCCGATATATGCGATATGTTGGCAGAGATTGAATAACCTCCAATGCGAGGGTTGGGCATGGATGGCGCTCAAATCTTGATTGCGGGCGTCGGAGGTTTAGGCGGTGCTTGGGCTCAAAGAGCACATGCCAAAACTGGCCATGATATCGATTTAGTACTGATCGATGCGGATGAAACAACCTTCGCATCTCCAGACGCCCATGTGATACGATTAGGCAAAGATTTGGACTCAGCTGGTTGTGCTGCATTACCTCCGTTGGGTGAGCAAAGGATGAGGCAAGCAGCGGGTGTGTCTCGTACCCTTTTGGACGGGGTTGAAATGGTAATTCTTCTAACCGGGCTAGGCGGTGGCACAGGCACCGGTGCCGCTCCAGAGTTTGCTCGTCAGGCTCGTCTTTCTGGTGCAATAGTAATCTCGATTGCTGCTATTCCATTCGAAGCACAAGAAGCCCGTCTGAAAGTCAGCAAAGAGGGCTTGCCAAAACTTGAAGCAAATTCTGATGTTTGCGTTCGATTAGATTTAGATCGTCTGGCCTGGCAAGCTCGTGAAAGGGGTACTGATTGGAGATTAGGTGCTTCCTGGGTTGAGGAGTTTGTTGATGGCTTGGTAAGGACTTTGATGCGCCTTGGCTTAATTAATCTCGATATGATGGATTTGAAAACAATCGTTGGACACAGTGGAGGTTCTACTTTGATGGTGGGTCAAGGTGATCCTAATGATGCCAATTCTTTACTTGAAGATGCTTTGAGTGCACCTTTAGCAAATCTTTCACTGGATGGTGCCAAAGCATGTCTTCTACAGATAGAAGGCGGGCCGGGTATGACTGTAGGTCAAGTTGGACTGATTACTGATGCTTTCACAGCTAGATTTGATGAGGATGCCCAAGTTATACTAGGCGCAAGAGTTAGCGATGACCTGAAGGGTAGTATTAGGGTCGTAGCAGTCGTTTCAGGGTTAGAAGAAAAATCGGACTTGAGCCTCATCTAGTCGGCTATTTCGACATCTGAATCATCTTCCTTCCATTCAGTTCCATCACTGATGTCCTTCCCTTCTTCCCAATTTACTTGTTCATCTTCTTGCCAAACTTCTTCTTCATCTGCTGATTCTTCTTCATCATCTTTTGATTTTTCTTCAGTTCCTTCTTTGGCATCTTCTTTCTCATCTTTGTCAGAAATGTCGATGCTTTTGGCAGTAGCGAATATGTCTGATGAGATTCGGCTAGTTCGAAGTGTCGGCCTTAGGAGTAAGATCATGGCGCAAATAGTTAGTATGTGTCCAAAGATCATCACTTCCCTCAGACTGTCGAAAGTCCCAGTAAGCATTGCGACTGAGCCTGCATAAGCATATCCAAATGAAATTCCAAGAGGTAGAGATGCATTCTCAGAAACCAATCTCTTTCCATCCCTTACAGTGAAAGTAGTTAGAGACCAAACAGCGAAGATTACAGTAAAGGCCATCAGTATGCCTTCTTCGATAAGGGTTGAAACCTCTGAGGGGTTCATCTGCCACCTTCTATAGATGCTGAAGGCGTGCCAAGTGATGAACAATTGTGCCACAATCATCCATTTGAATGAGAAACCAGCAAGTCCTTTTTCGTTACCTGCAGATTCTCTTTCATCTCGTGTCAACCACATTGTAATCGCTTGTAAAATGAAACTTATTGCTAGGAAAGCAATTCCTCCGAGAAATGCATCTTGAAAGTTCATTTTTTCTGAGTCGGTAACCATTTGCCCAACCCAAATAATCACGAATGCGAAAGACTGAACAATTGCGAATTG
Organism: Methanobacteriota archaeon; assembly: GCA_009936765.1. Classification (GTDB taxonomy): domain Archaea; phylum Thermoplasmatota; class Poseidoniia; order Poseidoniales; family Poseidoniaceae; genus MGIIa-K1. The sequence goes on along the minus strand of JAACDL010000081.1, from coordinate 579 downwards.
AGATGCAGTAGATGCCTTCTCTTTGTAAGTGTGTAATTTGGCGTCTCCTAATCCATTTGCTAACCATTCGACCATTCCTGTTCGGAATGATGCGGCTTGTGCAATTGACCACACAATGAATAAAGACGCAAGCATTGGTGAAATCCAAGGGTTACTACTTCCTCCTAGTCCACTCCATAATATCCCTACTATAGTTGATGCAATTAGAATTGGAACAATAGTTATTCTAAAGCTGAACAGAAACCTTACAATCAGTTTGGCATCTCCGTTTTCTTCGGGTAGTTTAGTCAAATTTTGGATGATTACTTTATTCGACAAAGATGCGACAATTGTATATGATATTGCCAAAGAGATGAATGCCATAGCCACAAATACTTCATGCGATTCTACCAAGAATAACAGAATTATTGAAATTAATGCGATCATTATGATGTGAGGTAAAGTCCTTGGTGAAAGCATGTTTTTGATTAACTGAATGATGCCAATTTGTTCAAATTGGGACTCGGAATCTTCAGACATTGTACTCTCCCATTTTGTGCCAGAGATAGCATCATGTTAAGACAAATGCCCTAAATCAGC
>JAACDL010000001.1 GCA_009936765.1 Methanobacteriota archaeon | reverse complement strand
ATTACACCGCATCCAAAGGTAGCTAAAAGAGTGAAATCTCCTTCTGACAAAGTAGTGAAGTTGCTAATATTGCTGTACAATAACGCACTTGGTAGTTGACCAATTGCGCAACCTGTGACGAATGATAACAACTTGATGCTCCTTGCACCTTTGAACATCAAAAATGCTCCTAAAAGAAACAACGCTATACCGAAAGTTGGTCCAGCCCATGCATCGAATCGTGACCAGAACTCGCCACTCACATCCATAATCTCACATCATCCAGAAACTCATTCCAAGAATTGTGTAACATGCTAGCAGCATTGCCCCTTCTAGCCAGTTTGTAGTTCCGTCATTCAGTATCGAATTCGCTACTAATACAGAAAGGAAGGTTGCTGCAGTCTCTACTGGTCCGAACTCTAGAGACAGATTCACACCCATTACCCAGGCAAAAACTACCATCAAAGGTGCTACGAAAACTGCGATTTGAACACTGGAACCAATGGCTATTGCTAGTGACAAATCCATCTTGTCTTTGCCTGCTACGATTACCGCAGTGAAGTGCTCTGCAGCGTTACCAAAGAATGGTAGCAAGATTACTCCAATGAATAGTGTTGGCATCTTCAACTCTGCTGCTGCAGAATCAATGGAATGAACCAATACTTCCGCCATCCAACCAACTAGAACTGTAGCCAGTATCAATAGCGTCCAAGCGTCTTTGTTAGTCATGGTTGGTTCTTCATGCTCTACTGCTTCATCAGAAACGAACATGTGTGAATGTGTCTTCAACTGGAATAGTAAAGCTAAGCCATACATTGCCAGCAATACAAGTGAAGCATAGCGAGATAATTGGGTAATACTATCGGAATTCCCTCCTCCAATATCGACAGCGGTTGGAATCAACATAGCGAGGGTCGCCATTAGAAGAAGCGAACCGCTCATACTCAATGCAGGCTGGTTGAATGTCTGCTTCTGATGATTGATTCCACCCCACAATAGAGACAATCCTAGAACTAGTAACAAGTTACCAAGAATACTGCCAATAAGGCTTGTTTGAACAACTATGATCATTGTTTCTGCCTGATCTGCATGATTGGCGGCAGTATAGATTGCTAAGCCAGCAATGATTATCTCTACCGCGTTTCCAAAGGTTGCATTTAGTAATCCACCTAGCGACTCGCTAGTTCGTAATGCAATCTCTTCTGTTGCATGCCCCATCAATAGCGCGAGGGGCATTATTGCTATCATCGAAAATACGAAACTCATTCCTGTATCATTTGCAATCATAGAAAAATAGATTGTAATTGGAACCGCTAAAAGTAACCAATTCAACTTATTCTCCATCGGACTAAACGCCTGTAAAACCCCTATTTGGGAAGTAGATGTCTCACTCATGTGAATCAACTTCTCTTACGCTTAGTCGCTTTACGACGGCCAGCAGCACGGCGCTTTGTCTTACGCTTCGGCTTGTCATCGTCGTCATCGTCATCATCGTCGTCATCGTCGTCATCGTCATCGTCATCTGAAGACTTCTTCTTTCTGCGACGTTTCTTCTGAATCACATTAACTGCGAATGGATCATCTTCTTCCGGTTCAGGAGTACTCTCTTTCTTCTTTTCAGCAGGTGCGCCGCCGGTAATATCTGCCATATCTGGTTCAGCAGATGTTCCAATGAATTCGTTCATCCACTCATCGCCTTCGTCGTCATCGTCTCCCTTCTTCTTCTTAGGGCCAGACATAGCTGATGATATTACGAATAGAGAGGCTATTACCGCCAGTAAAGAAATACCTGCAGTCACCCATGCAATCATGTAAGGAGGGTCGGTTGCATTCAATTCAGGGTATACAACCTCAGGTTCTGATTCAACAGGGTTTGAATATTCACAGATGGTTTCTCCGTCTCCTCTATGGCGGCACCAGTCGGTGATGAACTTAACTTTCTGAGTTCGTTCATTGCCAGCAGAATCTATTGCCTTAACTGAAACTTCATGCATTCCAGGTAGGTAATTTCCAGAACTGACTACCATTTCAATTGTCCAATCGCCATCTTCGTTTACGGTCAGTCCGGTTACATCTCTCCAAGGTTCTGTGACCGAAGAGGAGGTACCGTAGTTCTGAACAAATCTAATTTGCATCGAAACAATTTCAACATCGTCAGTAGAACCTGCTACCACTTTGATTTCGTTTCCATAGAGGTACTTCGCTCCATCATCTTGATCTGTTGGACTAAAGATTGTTACCAGAGGTGCTTTAGCATCAATTGCATAATCAGTAATTACAACATCAATTGTGTTTAATGATAAGTCGGTCGAATTAATTGTAATCAAAATATCACCAGCAGTAGCTGTAGATGAGATAGAAAATACATGGAAGTACTCAGGGTCCTTGTCGGGGTTGTTACTGTTTTCAGATTGCTTAATCATCGCCTGTGCAGTATCGCCAGTCAATGATCCACCGTTAGATGTTGACATGTTAATCATTGGTTCCTCATCCAATGTTTCTGAAACTTCAATCCGCAGGGTATAATCTCCACGAACCAAAGAAGTTCCCGTAATAGGGACGTTGTCTTCATCATGGATTGCATAAGTAATAGAAGGAGGCTTGGTATCTTCTGAGACCAAGACTGAGTTCTCTCCAGGCAGAATCTCAGGATTGGTATTACCATAAGAGTCTGATATGATTAATGCATACCATACGTCTCTTTGAGTGTTGTCGGGAACTGGAATCTGACGAATCATTGTGGAGAAACCATTCTCTGGAATTGGACCATCTACGAGTTCCCAGCCTGAGTCTGTATAGTTCGATACTGCGAATTCCGCATCACCGAATGGATCGCCAAAGTGACGGTATAATGAGTAGGTCTCATCATCTTCACTGGCTGAGTTTTGCCATTCCAAGTCAACTACCTTCAATTCACCAATCATTTGTGGAGCTAACATACGACCTGTTTGTGGAGGCATTGTATCTTCGACGATTGGACCATCCCAGTTCTGAACTAATTCCGTGTACATCATTGTGCCATTGCATCCTTGGCAATTGTACAACGCTTCACTAGTTACGAAGTAATGTGATGTCGCTGCTGTAAGGCCATCGGCTAATTGGACGTCGAACTGTTCTACGCCGTCAGGAACACTTCCTTGCCACATCAGGGATTGGTTTTGTGAGAATTGTGCCCCTTGAACTCTGTAAGTCGACTTCCAAATGTGGTAGCGTTCTCCTTCAATACCTGCTTGGTCGATCCAAGTAACTCTTGTAACTCCGTCTCCAATGAAAGTTGCATTGACATTCGTAGGCTCCTTGACCCAGCCCTCATCAGAATCTTCTGAAACTATATCACATGCAGATAGTGGGACATCGGGATTTGCTGAACCGAATTGGTCTACAATAACTACACAATAGACGAAATCCCCATAGGTACTGAAAGGCACAGTATATTGGAACTCAGATACTCCTTCTTGTACAGTTCCTACCAGTTGAACATACGGGTTGTTTGTAGTGTTGAAATATTCACCATGGCGGTAAATTCGATACTGCTCTCCCTCTTCTGAAAGAATGTCGTCCCAAACAATTGTTGTTATTCCTGTTCCATCTTCGCTCGGAGTGAAGAGTGCTTCAACTGTTGAAACGTCTGTTGGAGGAGTGTTATCTTCTACAATCGGATTAGACATTGCGTTATTTGACAAGAACCTTGTATCCTCGTAATCCACTCCAGGTGCAGTCCAATTAGGTAACAAATAGGTCACAGAGTAGTAAGAGTCCCTGCTTGTCATCGGAGGTACGTCGACATAAACTTGGGTGTCTGTAGCATTCAGAACTGCGATAGGAGTTCCTTGCAACAGGTCAAAGCCATTGCTCCTATCGACGAGGTTTTCAGTTCGCCATAGATGAATCTCGTAAGCATCTAAACCATCTTCAGGGAGAATTGGATTGATTGAATTGTAGTTAATCCATTGTACGAATGTCTGGCTTGTTTCAGGATTGAAAGTTGCTACAATGTTGTATGGAGAGCGGATAGGAGTTGCCACTTCGACAACTGGCTCATACAAAATGCTTGAATTTACCGTCAATGTATCAGTGATGTTACCGTTACTTAGTTCCGTAGAAATAGCGTAGAAGAATACCCCATCTGTTCCAGCGCCGACTTGGTATGTTGCAGCATGGCCAGGGTGATTACCTTCAGCCCCTCGGCATTTGTTTGGATTAGTGTTCCATGGCTCTTCCGGGTCCGGGTCAGCACTGTTTTTCTCACAAGCATCAACGGAATGCCATGGTTGCATAGTCTCGAGGGCTTGAGGAGTAATTGGATCTCCGCTTCGATAGACGTGATAGGTCGAGTCCCAAAGCTCTTCGAATAAATCGAAGTCGCCGCCTGACTGTGCAATATTCCTCCATGTGACCGTTGTTGTTTCGGATACAGGGTCGAATACTGCGACTATCTCCTGCGCTTGTAATTCCTCAGGAATACCTTGGTCTGCGCTAACATTCGACACCAATGGAAGTGAAGAAAGAAGCAAAATTGAGAGGACAAGATAGGTCGTCTTGCGGTCGCCTTTGTTCAGCATATCGCCGTTCATCACTTGGTTGGTTCTAATGAATCCGTTATGAGGATACCGCCGTAGGCGGTGTAAAGGAGGCTTTCTTTCGACTTCTTGGCTTATCCCGGGCCATACTTTTTCATTCATCGTTAGAATCATTGTCTTTCGACTTTGATAGAGGCTTCGATGAATCGAGGGACTGCAAATCTGCGCGAGCTTTGATAAATCGAATAATGAATGTGTACATTCCACCAAATCCAGAGATGCCTAAAATTATTGAAATCGGGTTGATTTCAATTCCGTTCCATTCGCCCCAAGAACCAGCATCCATGTAAGCCATTATCGCTGCACCAAGAAGCGCTATGACTGTCAAAACCATTCTATCGGCACGGCTGAAACCACCATAATTACGGCTACCTGCTACTGCTTGAGCTTGGGTTCCCAGATATGAGCCAAACATTGTGAGCATTGCTGCTGTCCAAGCCAATTCAATATGCCCAAACCAAATCATGTTGTAACCCAATGCTAAAATCCAAACTACATCCAATACACGATCTAGCGTATGGTCGAGATAATCTCCCCACCTAGTAACCTGCCCTGTGGCCCTTGCTAGATTGCCATCTAAGCCATCTAATGCCATTGCTGCAACCATCATAACTGCAGCACCAAAGAACATCAAAGCCCCTTCTTGGCCCTCCCCTGCCTCCATCATTAACCATGCAGCTGCAAGGCCAGTTGGCAATGTTAGCCAAGTTAGAGTTGCGGGGTTTACCCCTTCCAAGCGAGAGACTAGCGGCTCGCTGAGATTTTTGAATATATTCCGACCCTTTTCAAGCGCCATGCGATGCTGTCGGGAAACCAAGACCTTTGTTACTTATGGTTGAGCAAGCCAATCTACGGCTGTATCAGGGGTAGTATTCTGCGGGCAACCCGCTTTTATCCAGCCGCTAACACCTTGTAAGCCTTCGAATATGGGCCTTTTATCTTCCAGTAACTCATTCCAAGGTCCTCCAAGCATCTCAACTTCTACATTTTCTTGGACTTTTTGTGATGTGTAATTTCGAGATTCAAGACGTTTCTTTAGTTCATCGGGGTGGCAGCGTAATACGATTAGTGCATCGACTGGCATATAATGCGCTAAATGGCTATCAACAAGTGTTAGAGTTGTAGGTGTTTGCCACAACTCGGCGAGTTTCTCAACATCTAATGGTGCCGAGCCGTCAGTGTCAATCTCCCCTAAACATCCGTGTGATTTTGCATAATCATGGAGATTAATCACCGGTAAACCAAGTGATTCACAAAGTGTTGTCTTTCCACACCCTGGAGTTCCAATGACTCCTATCGAGCGGATTGAATGATGTTCTGCCATCTGTTTGTGCTAAAGTAGCCAAGTGTTAAACATCATGCCTCAATAACGCAATCGAGACTTATGTTTGGTGCGGCTGACCCAGAGCAGGCTATCAGCCAACTTGAAGCATACCATAGCGAAGGTCGTGGTGAAAGAGTCGAAGTTATGGCATCTGCATTAGTTGACCAATTAATGGCTCAAAAGGGCAGAGATGATTCTACACAAGGCATTCTTGTCAAAGGATTGAGAATCCTTGCATCCGTATTGAATAGTCGTGGTAAATAT
>JAACDL010000004.1 GCA_009936765.1 Methanobacteriota archaeon | reverse complement strand
CCGGACAACCCAACTAACGAAATCGTTCGTAGGTCGGTTTCTTGGTCATATGAATAACTCAACCCGGAAATGTCAGTGACTGACACACTCATACCAACCGGAACCAATGGGTCGTTTATCCAGCCATATTTACCATCGACTTTACCTTCATCATTTGTATAATCAACATCTTCTCCTAAGAGAATATGACTTCTGTTCATTACAGGGTGGGGGCTGCTGCCTATTGCGAGCTTTACGCTGCCTGCTGTCATTTCATCGCGGGTACTTCCTGACGCCCATGTCTCTCTGACTTGATTATAAAACTGGATTATGATTTCTCCACTAGACTCTCCGGCAGTACCTACAATCGCCTCAGGCAACCCGTTTAGAATGGTTCCCAAATCCAGAACAATTTCGACCAAGTTCAGAATCACGTTATCCAATACTTCACTCAAAAGATCGGGGGCAGTACCGAATTCAACCCTCACCCTATTGGATGAAGGAATCTCAAATGTTCCGAATACTGCAACGACTTCTGGTATATCCAAGAACTCTACCTCCATCGAAGAGGAATCTCCAGCATACCCGTGTCTTTCGAAGGTAGAGACATATTCAATCTTAGATATTCGTTCAGTTCCTGCGATTAAAATCAAACTGTTCCAACGATTGTCACTTGGATCTAGTATCAGACTTGTATCTACTACATTTGATGTTAGATCGGCAGTATAATTCTTGATTGATATAATCAAAGAAAGCCTGTTAGGCATCTCTCCAGGGAAGTTGGAAGAACCCGGCGCTTCCCCGATTAGAGTGAATATTGCATCGATTTCTTCTTGAGGTAAAGTCCCCTTAGGTAAGTCTCTAACCCAACCTCTGGAATCTGTGATGTTTCCTAGCAGGCCACCCTCTTCGATATGTGCAGAACGGTCTTCGAAATAGTGGAACCAAAGGTCAGCATCAGTATCGCTGAAGATTTCAATATTGTCGAAAGAATTTTCACCAGCATTATCGTTTCGGATGACTAAATCTACCTCTTCAGGAATTAACGTACTTCCAATAATTGGGTGCAATCCCACGTCGATGTATCCCATTTCATCTAAAGCGCGATTACCATCTACATCTGGTTGCTCGTAGTGCACATAACCAATACCAATCGAATATCCACATTTATGTAAACGGCTTTCTTCATCGTGGTCTGAAATTGAATCATACCACGAAGAGTCTTCACAATCGGTCTGTTCATTTTGGGAATTGCGATTTGGATTAGAAATTGAAATTGCATACGGCGCTGTTACTGAGGTTATTTCCAAGCCAGAGTCATCTCCCCCGTTGAAGATATTTATAACATCAAGAATACTTGTGAACGTTTGTGTAACATTCAAAGTCATTTGATCAAGTCCTACACGTACTTGGAAATCGTGAGGAGCTTGTGTGAAACGTGAATCGATAATCAGAGCGTATGATTCTCCCTCTGTAGTCAGAGTCAAATCATATGCAACGCCTTTCATCAGTGATACTTCCATGCTGGCCATATCATCCCATAATGGATCATTATGGTCGAGTACTCTGACTTTCCACTGGAAGTTCGGGCGGATCCAAATCGATTCAATAGACGGGATGATACCATCTCCAAAGTTAACATCCCAGCCCTCGCCCTGTTGACCTAGACCTACTATGGATAGGCCGACTGCAACGTCACTACTTCCGTCTCCATCTAAGTCAACAGCGTTCTCGAATAGTCCTGTATCTTCGAAGGACAATATGTCACCAGTAAATGTCCCATAGTCCCACGCTTCGTACTGTGGGCCGTTATTTCTAGCAGTATAGTTGACATATAACGAATAGGTGTTAGCGCCGAACGCTAATGGGTCATTGAATGAAGGAGGGAGTTCGAATAGAGTATCCAATAAATTGTTAGGCCATCCATCAGGATGCGTATCTGGATTAGTCAACAGCTCATACGGCCTTGGATGCGATGGTTCTAGTGGTGTAGTTTGGCGCATGGAAATGTCGCCAATCAGGCCATCTGTAGCCAGTAAGGCATCACCGTCGCCGATTTCTCGACCTCTGGATTCTAGAGCACTCAATACACTTTCTGCGCTGTTTCGAGCCAATTCATCTTCACCTGAATCTCTCTGTTCAGTAAGTGCATTAGCCATTGTTTCCAAGACGCCGAAGTCGTCTCTGCCTACATTTTCATTAGCAGAAACTGGATTGAAAATAGGCAAAAACATCACGATGACGAGAACGATTGCAACCCTCCTTGAATCGAGTGGTTGCGGGACTCCTCGGTGGAGAACTCGCACGCCTTCTGCTGACATCAATACTAATTGCGTTCGCACACACAAATGAAACCATCCCTCTCGCGAGCGCGTGAAATGCCAGTTTCAACGTTCGAATAATTGGTCGCTGCCACATGACGGACATGCAACAACAGCACTGCTTACTCCTGCTGGCATAGTTACTGCAAACGCTTTACTGCATGATGTACAATCGGTTTTCAGGGTATGGCCTGCGGATTGCTGTACAGGAGGTAATGCAACTCCACCACTCTTGACTTTCCCTGATACAGGAGTTGGTGGTGCTGATTTCTTCGGCACCGGGTCATCTTCAAATGCCGCAAGTGCAGCATTTGCGATTGCTGGGTCGATTTGACGAACTTGTGAACTAGGCCTAAACCCTGCATTAGGATCAATCTGAGATTGTGAATCATTTCCGTATATGGATGAAAACTCGCTAGCCTTTTCTTCCGACATAATTTGTTCTGAAGATTTGACGACTCCTCCTTCTGAAATACCAGCCATTTGAACTGCTTTTGCGAACTTGGGTAATTTTGTAGTTTTAGTGACCTCGTAGATCCTAGCGTTGGCCTCTTCTAGAGACAAGCCCTTCTCAACTAGCATCTCAACAGCATGCCTTCTTTGGACTCCTTTGTAGCCAAACAGTACAACGCCTGTAACAATAATTACAACCAAGAATACAATCGCAATAATACCGAAGATATTGCCTTCACCTGCAGGCTCAACTACCTGGAATTCAAAAATTTCAAAATCGGTATTGTTTGAATTATCATAAACTGTTAACGCTAACCTGTATTTGCCAGTCGAATCGAATGTTTTAGTTAAAATTCGCCCAGTATAATCTGGATCATTGGTTGTATCGCCATCGCCGTTTGAGTCTACTTCAAGGTCTAAATCCCAAGTGAAACGTAATGAGTCCTCGCCATCCCATACATCAACAGCTTTGGCTTTAAATTCGATTTCTTCGCCCTTTGTTACTTCTTCGATATCGCTGATATCGCTAGTTACCAAAATAGGCACAGTGGAGTCGAAAACAAATATTGTAGAATTTGCATATCCCATATTTCCAGAGGGGTCTGTTACTGCAAGAGTAATCAGATAGGTTCCGATTTCAGACCAACTAACTGTGTACTGAGATGCCGATGACATTGTTGTGCCATCGACACTCCAAGAAGCCGAAGCGATTGCATGGTCATCAAAGGAGTTGGAAGCCTGTAAAGTCAAGTCTGAAATTCTGAGCAGTCTTCGATTGCCATTTAGGTCTAGAACTCCCCCTGTACCAGTAATTACTGCAGTAGGGTTGGTTACATCGGACACTGTTACTTGATGGCTTGTTGTCGTAGTTTCTCCACTTGCAGATTGTGCTGTAAGATTGATTGTTTTGATACCAGGAGTTGGCCAAGATGCATCAACTAATTCGCCTTCATCGTCCGCAATTCCATCTGAATCAAAATCCCACGATAATACGTTAATTTGTTGTAAACTATTTGGAGAACCTCCTGCATCTAGAGTGATACTCTGTCCGATAGTAGTTGCGCCATTTGAATAATCTACAATGATAGGAGCTAGAACTGGTTCGAACCATGATTTCACAGTGAAGTGAAGGTCAGTGGAGCCCGCTTCAACCATTAGATTCAGGTTTTTTAGATCCAAGAAAGATGGAACTGTCCAATCTAATTGAGTGGTTTCTTGGCCTCCAAAGTCGTCCATATTCGAACCAGAAATCATCAGATCGCCACCTAGTTGGTTATCTGATTGTATGAACAAATCTCCTGACCCCGATATAGGGTGTGCCCAGTAAGAAAACTCAGTTCCACCATCAACATTGAATGTACCAAGGTTGGCTTTTTGACCGGCTTCAACTACGAATGTGTTGTGAGTGAAAGGATAGATTTCAGTTGCAGCAGGAGCCAATTGTATCTTGAAGCGGGCAGTTGAGCCTCCTTGGTCCCCCTGCCCCTCATCGCCATCATGTGCAGTATTGTCAAACACAACATACCAATTCTTAGCCGTAAATGATTGAGGAGGAGCCCAGTCGAACCATTCGTCTCCTAGCATAGATTCGAATGAACCTTCAGTCGTGAATGAGTTACGATAATTTTGACCATTGTTGTAGGTCTGAATAGTATTTTCATCAAACAAAAGTACATCCATTGCATCGTCCATTACTTCGTAATCGATGGCTAAAGTCGTTGCAGAATTCCTAACTCCAATGTCGATTATTAGACATGCTCCTGTTTCAACTGCGACTCCCGAACCTGAAGATATAACATCAGACAAGTCAAATTGGGCGCATTGAGGTGCTGCTCTGCCATCGGCGGCACTTACTGCCGGGGCAATAAGTAGTCCGAGCAGCAGTAATACAAGCAATCGCGGGGCACTCATGTGTTGCCAAACATGAGTCTCGGCTTTCAAATTGACTCAGCCTTGATGATTCCACCCTTCGGGTGATTTAACCAGATGGTGCAAAGAATAATCATCATTCAGAACTAACCTGTCGCCATCTGAAAGAGCGAATACTGATGAGTGAATTTCTCTAGCTTCGTTTAATGAATCGGTATGGCCTTCAAGGCGACCTGAATAATGTGTGAGAGCCAAATGCTTGGCATTACATTCGATAGCAGTCCTTGCTGCGCCTGCCGCTGTTGAGTGTAAATGCTCGTTAGCAATATCTATGTGAGTCTTCAAGAATGTGGCCTCGTGAATTAGAAGGTCACATTCGGAATCAATCGCCTGCTCAGCAGTATCTCCAGAAATTATGACTGATTGACCTGGCCTGTAGTTAGAACGATAGTTGATCGCCTCTAGTAATTCTCCTTCATATTCGATATCTTCACCTGATGCTAATACTGCTTTAATTTCATCAGGTAGGTTTTGAGTGGCTTCTCTGTTGAACTTTCCTTTTCTTCCACCAGTAGATATTTTCCAAGCACATGAAGGTACGGTGTGTTGAGTAGAATGTGCTGAAATTGTGATGTTATTGAGAGGCTGTGGTAATTCAACTTGCGAACCATCGTTCATGTTTACCCATCTTTCTCCATCACCAAGTATCCATTCAACTTCATACCCCAAAGTTTCAGTATTCGCACCCAAATCCATCCACATGTCATATTGTATGACTAAATCTGAAGGCGTTACTTCGGGCTCCCCTTCAGAGCCAAGTAGCGTATCAACTACTTCTGAGGTAGTAGGCCCGATTACCCACAGCTTATCCTTGCGCCCATCTAGTGCCATGGTCTGCATCCAAGGTAATACTCCCCAAGTGTGATCAAGGTGGCCATGTGTAAGAAGAATTGCTGCCACTCGAGACATCTTCAATCTCCTTCCAGCGTGAGTTTTCATTTCTGAGCGATAAGTTACCAAACGATTTTGAAAACCTTCACCACAATCTACGACAAACATACCTTCTGAGGTTTCAACGATTGAGCCTGATACTGAACGACCTTGAGCAGGTCTGGCAGATGAGGTTCCAAGTACATGCACTTCAAGGCTCAATTAATCACCTCAGTGTTCGTAAGGAATAGGAGTCTTAGGGAACCATCGCAAAATTACGACGTCACCGATTGAGCGAACCCAGCGCCATGGAATTGTCAGATGGATTCCTCGCTCGACTAATTCTTCGGGACAATCCGCTACGAAAAGATGAGTTGCGCGCATTTCTGCACCGTTGACTACGGTCTCTCCAACGACCCCTAAATGGCGACCATCTGGCAAATAGATGTCCTTGCCATTCAATTGTGAAATGCTCAAATCTGCAACCACAGATAGTCCTCCCTGACTAAGCGTGGTGGTCGGCCCTCAATGAACCCAACGGCGGAATTGTGATGCAATCTAAGATTACATTTGCAATTGAACTACTTGTGCGCTTCTAGGTCTGCCAAGGAATGCCAACAATGCGAACACTAAGAAACAAACACCAGTACAAGCCGAGCCAATAAATCCTGGCGTTTCCATAAACTCAATGTTTTCAATGTCTTCGCCATCCTCAAGTTCGTTAACCTCATCGATAAAATTATTGATCGCTGTATATTCATAAATGGCTGCTCCAAACAATACAACCAACAAAAACCCTGAGACTCCAAGGAACGCTTTGCCGCCCCAAGGTTTATTCATAAATTGAATAATTGAGACCACTAACATTCCAACTGAAAGTATCATGACGATTGTGTAGATTGTTGAGAATGTAGAAACCATGGATTCTATATCGTTAATGAAATCGCCAGCTAAGGCTTTTTCTAAGGAACTCATGTTATTGATATCTTTCGAAATCTCGTCACCAAGTACATCCCATGTTTCTCTTATGAAATTGGAAACCCACAACATGGCAAGGGAGAAAATAATCCCGAATATTCCGTTAAACCATCGCCATACTCGACCTTTGTTGCTTTGTTGAATTATGACTTGTTGCGCTCCTGCTTGAATTGGCATTCCGGTTAATCCAGGGGCAGGCATAGGCATTGCAGCAGGTATTCCTGCGCCCATTGGCATGGGCGCTGATGTATCGATCATTACAGGTGCTGGAGCTGTGGGTGCCAAACTAAACTCAGGGTAGTGTTCACGAGTGTACTTTTCTGCTTCTGCAGATGCATAGCCTTGGGCTAATAACGACTGATAGTATGTTTGTGCTTCCATAAAACAGCGTACTAGTACATCGTACTTGAAATAATGTACTGATTAAAGTCAGCACAATAAATTAAAATCACTTGCCAATGTTTCCACGTGCCTTCAAGGAAGGACGTAGCTTCTCTGCGCCCTTACCCTTGTTGTGAAGACCGCGTCCACGCTTACCAGCGCTTGTCTTTCCACGGTATGCACGTCCACGGTGGTGGGTGTCAGCAATCCAGCCTAGGTTCTTATCGGACTTGATTGCTGGATGGGAAGGATCTAGCATGATTACTTCGTAGTACTTGTGCTTACCATCTTCTCCAACCCAATATGAGTTGAGAACTTCCAGGTTAGGGAAGTGACGGTTTACACGTTCTTCAGCAATACGCTGTGTATTCTTAGCCATGGTAATCTTACTGATACCAGCCTTCGAAGGTTTACGCTTCATGTGAACTTTACCTTTGCGAAGTCCACCACGGCGAACGCGAGTTCGGACCATGACTACACCTTGCTTAGCCTTGTAACCGAGGCGGCGAGCAGCATCGATACGAGTTGGTTTGTCGATTCGACAGTTAACAGGTTCACGGCGCCATTGGACCATGCGGTCCTGACGCTGTTGATGGGTTTGTGTTGCTTTTGGTTTGTTCCATGTTTCACGAACATGCTGGTAAAGACCCTTAGCCATTGTACATCACCTACTCCTTGGAGCAGTTTGGCGACTTGCCACCCCTATTTGAAGACCGCGACGCGGAATTGTGACCCCCTACGGGGGATTCACTCATGTGTAAGTGAAGTATCGGAGGGGTGTGTCCCTTCAAATTACTGGAGCTGATGAGGTTCTAAAAGCACTTGAAAACGGGGTTGAAATTAAACTTGTTTTAGTCGATAGGGAAGAGGATTGTTCAGAGATTATCCAACTGTGCGAAAACCGGAATATCCAGGTCCTAGAAGGATCTTCTACCGACCTCTGGCGAATGAGCGCAGACGGGCAACAGAAAGCCCTTGCATTGATTGGCAGAGAGCCTAAAGGAACCCTTGAAGAAGTGTTCGAAAGAGCAGGCGTAATTTGGTTATTTGATGGAGTTGAATATGCTCCAAATCTTGGTTATGGAGTAAGAACTGCAGAGGTTAGTGGAGCTACTGCTGTAATCATCAATGTCAAGAAAACACATGAAGAAAGAAGAACGATTAGAAGAGCCGGAATGAGGGCGACTAGATTCATTCCTGTAGTTTATGCTTCGACCGAAGAAATCCTAGCCGCATGCAATAGAAGGATTATTGTCGCGGAGGATGTTGGAGGGAAAGCACCTTGGGATTCTGACCTAACTGGAGATGTTATGCTCGTAGTTGGTGCTGAGAATGCTGGAGTCTCAAAAGAAGTTCTAGATGCCGCAGATGACATCGTCAGACTACCTATGCCTGGTTTCGTACCTTCCTACAATCTACAAGTTGCTGTAAGCGCCCTAGCAATCGAAAGACTGCGTCAATCAGAGTGATTCATTCTTCTTGGTCACGGCGGATAACTGCAACGAAACTGACTGCGATTACTGCAAGTGTTCCAAGTATACCAATTGATGGCAATCCACTAGATTCAGAATCATCTTCTGTATCATTATCATCAGTATTGTCTTCTGAATTATTGTCGTCGTCAATTATTGACAACCCTCCAACATCCCATGATCTAAGTATGGTACCCGTCATGTCGTCTTGAGCATAATGTATCCGAATTGCGCCAACAAATATTTGATTTTCAATTTCTGATTTGATGAAAATATTGTCGCCAACACCAAAGGACGATGTCGCAGAATCTCCTGAATCAACGCTATCTACGAATGTTACTGTCGAGTTACTGTTACCTGGATAGAAACCATAGACGCCGTTTTCATACGCAAGATTCCAGTTTGCCATCTGACTTTCACCATTCGCATCTATCCAATGTATGATTATCTCCATACATTGTGTAGCAAAATTCATTTGAGAACTTGTAACAACAATGCTGTAATACATTTCACCACCTAATTCAATTTCTTCCATATCGAAAGTGAAACGGGGAATATCCTCTCCGTCATCTAAATCATAGATTTCGTCCGTCAATTCTACAACTCTAGGAATGTAAGTTGAACTGTGTGACTGATAGTATTGATAATCGGCTGGGTAATATCGGTCTTCTGGAGTCTTGGACATGTCACAGTATTCGTCTGTACACTCAAGAACATCCATGGAAACTTCAACATATGTTGTTTCAGATGTGATTTACACATATTGGCTGACTGAAATGGTGTTACGAGAGACTGGAGGGACCAGATATTGAGTTGTTTTTTGTTCTGAATGACCATCAGAGTAGAATGTTACTGCCAACATATGGTCGATAGTTGTAGAATTATTGTCATAATTATGAATCAACACAGTGGTAGGCACGTAGGTACCATTCATGATGTTACTAACAGAGTTGAAATAAATACCAAAAGACTCATCAAAATAATAATTCGGAATAGTGGTCGTACTATTGTTG
>JAACDL010000080.1 GCA_009936765.1 Methanobacteriota archaeon | reverse complement strand
GGTCCGGAATAGCAGGGGGGATCACTCCTACTCTCATGTCGACAGCAAGCCATGCATCTGGGTATTGTCTAAGCCAAGCATCCACTTCTGCCATAATTCCTTCAGGCGGAACTCCGGCTCTAACACTAGCTAAATATCCCCAGTTGCCTGGTATTGCACGTTCAGAATCTGAAAATAAGAAGATACGATTTTTCTTTGGAAGTTTCGATGTGTAAGCTAGAGCATTAGCTTCGCTTACCACACAAGGTGAACCACGCATAGGCATTGGTTGCGAATGTTGCCATGTCATATCGTCGTCGTCCATGAAGTTCGAGTAAGGGTTACAGGTTTGAGGTCTTCGCCCTGATGACCAAATGTGTGGTAACGTTCAAGCGATGGGCTATGCCCCACATGGGCATGAGCGGACAGTCTGCGCCTCCTCCGACCCCTCCTGGGGGTTCAATGATGTTCATGCTACTGTTCATGATTGTAATGACATTCATGTTGATGTCTTCAGACATTAGAACCAGCATGGGGTCTTATGCAGACCCATTTCTCAATCCTTGGCTACCCGATGAGAAATGGTTCATCGTCACAGTTCTAATCTTAGGGTCAATCTCAATGTTCGTCAATACAGCATTGCGTAATGTGTTCATGGATCCTATTGCGCAAGCACATATTGCTCATAGACAGGGCCAAGTCCGTAAGATGATGAACGAAGCACGAGTCGGCCGTGACCCCATCTTAATGGAAAAAGCACAGACACTTCAACAGCACATGATGCCTGAACAAATGAGTGTTCAGATGGGTGCGATGAAACCAATGATGTTCACTATGTTCTTCATCATCGCAATTTTCGCATGGATGGGCAATACAGTTGATGCTTTCAGAGTTGACTATGTGTCTTTACCATGGTCTCCTGAATGGAATCTTGAAACTGGAAAGTTCTTGTTTTTCCCTGCCTGGATAGCAGCTTACATCTGTATGTCGGCACCTCTTGGAAGAGTTGTTGATCGCCACATTAAGATTTTCAGATACCGAACACACCCTATTGTCGCTCAAGGAGAAAGGCTCAAGGAACCTCTTCTGCACTTAGTCAGTGCTCCAAAGGGTGCTAAGAGTTCTCAAGCAAAATCACGTCGTCGCCGCTCAGAACAAAGAAGAAGTGGACCTAGAAAGAAAGTCGAAGTATCAACTGATGATGAAGTCACAGCAGTGTCTAGAACTGGCAACAAAAACTCTTGCCCGCAGTGTGGCGGTACTATGATTGAGAGAGATGGACCTAACACTAACGTCTGCAAAATCTGCCGTCATGAGTGGCGGTGAGTGAATGGTTCGAATCACTATTTCTGGCCACCCAGGTAGTGGAACTAGTACTCTAGTTGCAGCAATTTGTGAAGCAAGAGGATGGTCTTCACTCAATGGTGGAGACATTTTTCGCCAAGAGGCAAAAAACCGAAACCTTTCACTCGGTGAGTTTGGTAAAATCTGTGCTGATGACCAATCAGTAGATCGTTCCTTAGACGATATTTTGAAAACAAGAATGTCCGATTCTGCAGGTCCTGAAGTAATGGAAAGCCGATTGTGCGGTTGGTGGGCGCATATCTTAGAGTTAGATTGCATTCGTCTTTGGCTAGATGTTAGCGAGTCTGTCAGGGCTAGTAGAGTAGTTTCTAGAGAAGGAGTGTCTCTTGACTTAGCATTGTCTAACAACCGCAAACGTAGCCAAGTAGACCTTGCCCGATTTCAGGAGATGTACGGGCTAAACCCAGAAGATACGACCCCATACACTCATGTCATCGATGCTTCTGGCCTCACCAGAGAAGAAGTCCTAGAGGCCGCTTTGAAAATACTGGAGGAACTTGAATGATTATCCTTGACAATGAAGCACAAACCTCACCTAGTCATGGTTGCAAACCTGAAGAACGAACAGTTGAGCAACTATTTCAATCTGGATTTATCCTTCTCGATAAAGCCCCTGGGCCATCATCACACCAAGTCAGTGCTTGGGCTAGAGATATGATGGGTCTAGAAAAATTAGGTCATGGTGGAACCTTGGATCCATTTGCAACAGGTGTCCTACCTTTGTTAGCTGGAAAAGCAATGCGTCTTACAGGTAGAATACTAACTCATGACAAATCATATTTGGCGATTCTTAAAATTGGTCGAGAAATTGAACTTTCCGAATTGGAAGAAAATATGGCTAAGTTAACTGGTAAAGTCTACAATGTGCCTCCTGAGATATCTGCGGTTAAAGTACAGGTTAGAACTAGAAGAATCTCAAGGTTTGAAATTCTAGATTTCGATGGGAAAAATGCCCTGACTCATATCGAGTGTGAAGCAGGAACATATGTTCGAACTATGGCTCGTGACTTGGGACTACTTCTAGACACTCCTGTTGAATTGAAGGAGCTAAGACGTCCATCATCAGGAGAATTCTCTCTCAAGCAGTCCGTAACTATGCAACAACTTGCTGATGCGCATTGGTTGTGGAAAGAGAAAGGAGATGCTGATGCAATTAATCGCATTCTCCATCCTCTCGAAGATATGTTGTCTGATGTTCCCCGTATTGTAATCAAGGATGGAGCCGCAGCAGCATTATCTCATGGTGCTCCTTTACTCAGGCCAGGAGTAGTTAGTATTCCTGAAGATCTTGGAGTTGGTAGCGAAGTATTACTTGTTACACTCAAGGGGGAAGCGGTAGCACTAGCAAACCTAGTACAACCTAGTAAGGTGATTCCTGAGATGACTCAGGGAGAAGTTGCAAAGCCTAATTGCGTGTTGATGCCAGAGGATACTTATCCTCGTAGCTGGAAGAAATAATCTTCAAGCTTCAACGTACTCTTCATAGACCCATTCTTCTGTTTCAATTCTGATTTTCAATTCACTCATGTGTTCCACACTCGACTTCGTCACCTATTGGCGAAGAGCCCCCACAGCCCATCCGAAGTAACCAATTCTGATTACTTCCGCATATGAAGATTCACCCACTTTTTGCGGTTATCCGTCAAACAGTATGCTTTTGCAGGTATCATTCGAGTTTACGAATTTTGGCAGGAGCAAGCATTCCAAACACTGTTAGAATTAGAAGAAGTACACCACCTGAGATAATGTAAACAGTCATTTCCCCAATTTCAAAATCAGTGTCTTCTCCAGAACTAGTGTCGTCATCTAGCGCTGCCCCTATTACTACAACAGTAGTTTCGACATTATTGGTTTCATTCACCTCAT
>JAACDL010000079.1 GCA_009936765.1 Methanobacteriota archaeon | reverse complement strand
TGAATGTAATTTCAGCAGCTGAAGCGGGGCGTAAATCAAAAATGTATAAGTTTACAGAAGAGCACGTTTTATACTCAAAAATAGGCCCTATGTTAAACAAAGTTGCGACCCCTGAATTCTCTGGAATCTCTGGCTCGGAAGTATATCCAATGTTGTGTGCTAGAGACGTAATAATGCGGGATTTCTTAGCTTATTCACTAAGAACCAAGCGCTTTTTAGATTATGTAAAAAAACATAGTAAACGTTCAATAATCCCAAAAATGAATAGAAAGTCTCTATCTTCATATATCCTTTATGTTCCAGAATTAGAAGAACAGCAAAGAATCATTAGCATTCTAAAAAAAGCAATGGAGAAAATTGAAAATTCTGTAATTCAAGCCGAACTGAATTTGAAAAAATCTCAGAATTTGTTTGAGAGTTTTCTTGCAAACACTCTAGATTCTTTTGCAACCTCTGAACCTAGGCATATTTTGTCTGATTTATGTGAATTGATAGTTGATTGTGAACACAAAACTGCGCCAACTCAAGATACAGGATATCCATCTATTCGAACCCCCAATGTTGGCATGGGAGATTTGCTGTTGGATGGTGTTAGACGTGTATCTGAAGAGACATATGTTCTGTGGACTAGACGTGCAATTCCGCTACCAAACGATCTAATTCTTACTAGGGAAGCTCCTGCAGGTAAGGTGGGAGTTATTCCCGATGGAGAGATGGTGTGTTTAGGTCAGAGAACTGTATTGCTTAGACCAAAAAGAGAAATCTTCAATTCTACATTCTTGGCATTTTTACTTCATCATCCTGAGCTACAAAAGAAACTGCTTTCACATTCCACTGGCGCCACCGTTGCTCATGTCAATATGAGGGATATACGGGCATTAGGTATCGGAACAATTCCTGCAATTGATGTTCAGGAAGAAATTGTGAACCAAATACTGATTGCCAAACAAAATTCTGAAGATTATAGGGTCATGATTCGTGAAAAATTGGATATTTTAATAGAATTAAGACAATCTCTACTGCAAGAAGCATTCCGTGGTAAATTGACAGGAGGAATTGCCGCATGACTAGTGGAATGAATGAATCTGAAACGTGTGACACATACATCACACCAGCAGTTCAAGATTCGGGATGGAAACCAAGTAATCGTTGCATCATTCGTCGTGAGTTCTCAATCACAGCAGGACGTATTCAGGGTCCTGGTCAAAGAGGAAGTCCGTTGCGAGCAGATTACGTACTCGTTCATCGAAATAAGAAACTGGCAATAGTAGAGGCTAAGAAATGGGATCTCTCACTGACTGAAGGTGTTCAACAGGCCAAGGATTACGCCCAAAGAATGCATGTCCGATTTACCTATGCATCAAACGGACAAGGTTTCTGGGAAATCGATATGCTGACAGGTGAAGAGAAAGAGTTGACAATCTCAGAATTTCCAACTCCTGAAGAGTTGTGGGAAAGAACGTACGAAAGTGAGGACCAATGGCGTGACAAATTCTCAGAAGTTCCATTCGAAGACAGAGGCGGCACCTGGACTCCAAGGTATTACCAAGACAATGCAGTTGAAGCCGCATTGAAAGCCATTGGCGATGGCAATGACCGAATTTTACTGACACTTGCTACAGGAACTGGAAAGACATCTATTGCATTCCAAATCGCTTGGAAGTTATTCCATACGAGATGGAATCGCAGTGAAGGGGTTTCTCGTCGTCCACGCATTCTTTTCCTTGCAGATCGAAACATCTTGGCGAATCAAGCCTACAATTCGTTTTCTGCCTTTGGCGAACATGCAATGGAGCGAATTACTCCTGCAGGAATTCGAAAGAAGGGGCGAGTTCCAAAGAATGCTAACATCTTCTTCACTATCTTCCAGACTTTCATGAGCGGGCCTGATGATACTGCTTTCTTTGGAGAATATCCAGAGGACTTCTTTGACATGGTTATCGTGGATGAGTGTCATAGAGGAGGCGCAAATGATGAGAGTACCTGGAGGGAGATTCTGGAATACTTCTCACCTGCTGTTCAACTGGGGTTGACTGCAACGCCCAAGCGTGATGACAACGTAGACACTTACGCATACTTCGGTGAACCTGTTTACACATATTCTCTCAAGGATGGGATAAGTGATGGATTCTTGACTCCATTCAGAGTTCGCAAGATCTCAACCACGATTGACAATTATGTTCACACAGCCGACGACACAGTTCTCCAAGGTGAAGTCGAGGAAGGGAAAGAATACACTGAGAAGGAATTCGCTCGTCGTGTCATCGAGATTCAAGCTCGGATGAAATACCGTGTTGAGAGGTTCATGGAATTCATTGACCAATCAGAGAAGACCATTATCTTCTGTCCAACACAAGTACATGCAGCAGCCGTACGTGACCTCATCAACCAACTGAAGACAAGTGCCGACCCGAACTACTGCGTTCGAGTCACAGCAAATGATGGCGAATTAGGCGAGAAATATCTTCGTGAATTCCAAGACAATGAACGTTCAATTCCGACAATCCTCACTACCTCGAAG
>JAACDL010000078.1 GCA_009936765.1 Methanobacteriota archaeon | reverse complement strand
GAACATGACGAAGAAGGTCACGACGAACATGACGAAGACGGAAATGACGAAGACGGTCACGACGAACATGGCGGAGAATGCCACAACACATCTACTCACGAGAACTATGACTCAACTGAAGAAGAATGTAAAGCTGCAGGTCACGCATGGATGGAAGAAGGACATGATGACCACGGTGAATGCCACAACACATCTACTCACGAGAACTATGACTTAACTGAAGAGGAATGTGAAGCCGCAGGTCACGTTTGGATGGAAGAAGACGATGACCATCATGAAGAACCTCCAACGCCTGAAGAAATGATTGAAGATTTTGACACTAACAATGACAGCGCTATTTCTTGGGATGAATTCTGGGCAGTTATGGCAGAAGACGATGACCACGATCACGATGATGACCATGACGACCACAATGATACTCATGACGATAATGACTCCGACGATGGCCATGAAGATCATAGTGCCTTTGAAGAAGCAACAGAAGAATACATGATTGAAAATATGATGAATGCTTTCAACGAATCTGATACAGATGGTGACGCACTATTGCAACTATCAGAACTTTCTTCTTTCATAGAATCTGTTGATGTTATAATGGACAGCATGGAATCTCTTTCAAACGAATTTATGATATCTGCCTATGACGAAGATGGAGATAACCAACTATCCAAGACTGAATTCATGCACATGATGGAAGAAATGGAAGAAATGGAAGATGACGACCATGATGACCACGGTGAAGATGGACATGATGATGGACACGACGACCACGATGGAGAGCACAACGAAACTGAAATGATGGAAATGATGTTTAGTATGTTTGACGATGATAGCGACGGTTACATTAACGCTTCAGAACTTGGAATGATGTTCGAGATGGAAGAAGGTCACGATGAACACGATGCGCATGATGAAGACGTCATGGGATACGCAACAATCCACATCGAAGCAGAAGGAGATTACGGCTTCGCCCACTCCTCTGAATTAGAGATGTTCATTCTGATGGGTGACAACCACGATGACCACAGTGATCATGATGACCATGGCGATGAATCAATGGTTTGTTACGACATGTCTACTCACACTATCAATTCTGAAATCACTACAGAAGAAGATTGTAAGGATGCTGGTTTAATGTGGACCGCTTCAAACAGTGGACCTAATGATCACGAAGAAGAAGGTCATGATGAAGAAGGTCATGATGAAGAAGGTCATGACGAAGAAGGCCATGATGAAGAATTGGCTTATGACCCTCACAGCTGGCTAGACCCTCTTGCGGTGAAAGTACAAGTTGACATTATCCTAGAACACCTAATCGAAGTCTTCCCTGAAGGTGAAGATGTTTTCACAGAGAATGCTAAAGATTTCAAGGCAGCCCTGGATAAACTCCATGTCGAATTTGATACAGCATTGAACGACGGAGTATGTACTGACAAGACAGTAGTTGCAAATCACAATGCTTACTCTTACATGGCTTACAGGTATGATATTGAATTCATAACAGTTCATGGCCTAGATCCAGAAGGTGAACCATCTCCTGAAGATATAGCTAAGGTGGTTAACCACATTAAAGAGGAAGAGATTAACGTTCTATTCGTCGAAGAATACACTGACAAATCATCGGTTCAGAGTATTGTCGAAGAGACTGGTGTAACTATCAAAATCCTCTACACAATGGAAATGGTACCTAGTGATTCTGATGACGACTATATGTCAATGATGAACAAGAACCTTGAGAATCTTGTTGCAGGTATTGGATGCTGAACTGACTGAGGCTTTTTCAGATATTAACTCTATGATTAGGTGACACCATGGATACAGTTGACCTCATTCCTGTAGCATTTGTCGTCGGCACGTTAGCAATTTCAATTTGTTACTTGCTGGTTGAGTTTGTAAAGGCTAGGAAGGTTTAGATGAAATAGTCTAGCCGCTAATATCATCCATTCACCTAATTGGAGCGATGTGTCGAGATGCAATCTGTCAAAGTAGAAATTACACCTCCAAAGAGAGGGGAGCCCGAACAGGGAGTGGAATTTCCACATTCTGAAGGGGAAGTTTCTGTTTTGGATGTCCAAAACATGACAGTAGTGCGTTCTGGAAGGGTGATTATCAAGGATATTGATTTGAAGATCAACAAAGGAGAATTTGTTGGCTTAGTAGGACCTAACGGAAGTGGAAAGTCAACTCTACTACTGGCAATTCTCGGGGTACTAAAATCCAAGTTGGGAACTGTAAGTATCTACGGGCACCCCCCAATGTCTAGGAAACTTAACGGGAAAATTGGTTGGGTCTCGCAAGCAGCTTCAAATTTACCTAAAGACATTCGAATAACTGTCAGAGAATTAGTTCAACTTGGAACTAGAAACTCTAGCAACATGTTCTTTTGGGCAAATAGTAAGCAGAAAGAGCTTGTTGATAAAGCAATAGAAATGGTCGGTTTGACCGATGTTCAAACAACAGATATTGCCAGGCTCTCAGGAGGTCAAAGGCAACGAGCGGTTATCGCACGGGCCCTAGCCTCAAACGCTGATTTCATCCTATTCGATGAACCGCTAGTCGGGATTGACCGAGATTCACGAAATTCTCTATTGAAATTGTTGGATGATCTATGCCATAATGAAGGAAAAACAATTCTCATGGTTTCGCATGATTTGACCGCGATTCGTCAAACTGCTCACAGAATGATATTTCTAGAAGAATCAATACGATTTGATGGTAATACAAAAGATTTCCCAGATTTAGAAACACTTGCTGAATTGAGAGGCATTGAAGCAGTCCATGGTAGTGGATATCCAAACGAACATAACCATTGTAAGGAGGAAGAATGAATGGGTATTGGAGTATTCATTTTGGAAGTTGTTGCACCATTATTGCAATTTATTGCACCAATCATACCGGGAGAAACCTTCCCTTACATGTTCAAAATGGAAATGTTCCAGAGGGCTTTACTTGCAGCGATTATGGTTACAGTTGTGGCAGGATTGCTGGGCATTTTTCTGCTCATTCAAAATCTCGCTTTAATTGGAGATGGGTTAGCGCATGTCTCATTCGGAGGCGTGGCAGTAGGTATCGTTCTTGGAGCTACGTCGCCTCTTTGGTATGCACTTATTTTCAGTATAACCGCATCGATACTAATTCATGAACTGCAATCGAGAGAAATTCTCACTGGTGATGCCTCTATTGCAATATTTCTAACTGGAATGCTTGCATTAGGACTTGTGATTTTACGGGTTAGTGGAGGAGGAATTACAACTGAGATTCACAGTTACCTCTTTGG
>JAACDL010000077.1 GCA_009936765.1 Methanobacteriota archaeon | reverse complement strand
TGACCATGATATCTTGACTCGACTTAAAGCAATAAAACTTGGGTTATGTTTCGAATTAGTGAACTGCAGTGTAATTCGATTAATCTTCAACCCAAGCATAGGTTCGCATACCTTCATCGAGACCTTGCCCAGCTACATCCACTAGTGCGAATTCGCCTTGTGGAGTGATGACAGATTCTCTTGCCAATCCCTTGTGAAGTGCTTCGTAGGTTACACGGTCGATTGCCATTCTTCCCTCTAGCCTTTCGAATAGATTCCAGCGGCTTGCGATTTCTCTCCATGTTGGTTGAATCTCAGCCTCGAACACTTTTGCCTTAGCACCAGACCCATATCCTCACAATCCGAGAGTCATATGGTCAAGGTTAGCATTCTCCTCATAGTCAGCCTCAAAGGTAGACATGAGTGCTAGGAAAATTGAACCAGTATACTGGTTTCCAATCAGAGAAGAGGCACGCTGTCCCTTCTCGATTCTATCTTCAACGAATTGTTTGAATGCCTCGGTCTTGGAAACTGCACGGCGGTAACTATCCATCTCTTTTTCCCATTCCTCAACGGTTCCGAAGTCTTCTTCTAGAGGCATTTCACCAATTTCTTTTTCAACATCTTTCCATGAATCAAGATGCTGACGGTCGTGACGGAATACGTCAGGGAACATTCGCTTTGCTTGGAAAGCATATGGCAAATGCATGATGATGCGAGCCCATTGTTCGGTTAGAATAATGTCCATATCAGGGTCAAATCTTCCTTGCTTGATTGCTTTCTCACTGAAATGTGTGAAAGCCTGCTTGACCGCTTCTCGGTAACAACGGTTAGAGAATTGCCCATCAAATACTGGTTCATCTCTGTGAACTTTGACGTTTTCTTCACCGTGAGCGAAGATACCTAGTCTGCGAACGGTTGATTCTGGAAGATGTTTGATCATAGCTTCTGCCATTCCATCTCTAATGGTAGCACCTGCTTCAGAAGCAAGTTGCAATACGTGGTCGATTACACTTTGAATTGAAACTTCTCTTCGTGGTTTGAAGAAGTCGTGAACTGGTGTTGTTGATACACCCCAGCGGTCAGGTATTACGACCAGGCGTGGGTTATGACGAACTAGAAGTGCACCACCACCTGCACCTTGTGTATATTCACCACTGGATTCCAAGTCATACTTTGCATTGTCAGAGAATACTACAATTCCCATACGGCCATCATCTTCGCCTCCACGAGCAACCCAATCTAGGGTGTTGTGAAGAGCATCGACTGCTCCAACACAAGCGAATCTCATGTCTACAACGTCACATCCACGGAAACAATCTTGTCCAAATCTTTCACCGTATCTATGTGTCAGCATATCTACAATGTATGTTGCAGTAGGTTTTGCCCCATCTAGAGCGGATTCCGTACCAAGGTAGATTCTACCAATGTCTCTTGGGTTTATGCCATTACGATCAATCAGACGACAAACAGCATTTGCACCCATCGTAGCAGTATCTTCGTGGACATCCGGAATCGCCATTGCAGCAAGTCCCAGACCTTTGTTTAATTTGCCGAAATCGGCTCCACGCATCTCTGCGAAATCCTCCATATCCATGTATAAACGTGGAAAATGAAGAGCCATATCGTCGATTCCGACTTTAGCACCCATCAAACCCCGGCCGTTCTATACCCTATTTCACGACATCGCACAATTTTGAGTCGATAAGCGGTGTTGCTGGCTACACCGACTTGGCCGAGCGTTTTTTCATCAAAAACAGGTTCACAAAGGATATGGGAGCGATTGAGTCAGCGAAAAAACTCTCTCAGTCCTGCGATTCCTTGACCAAATCGATTTTGAAACAGACAAATCTTGCTCATGTTACAAATCCACTGAATTATGCTTGGGAATATCATGAATCATACCTTTCACAATATTCTGAACTAGGAGCGACAACATTGCTGCTTGGAATGAATCCTGGACCATATGGAATGGCCCAGTGTGGAGTACCTTTTGGTGCAACACATATCGCTAGAGATTTCCTTAACATTACTGGGGAAATAACGGATCCTGAAGGAAGACACCCTAAACGTCCAATTGAAGGTTTAGATTTTGAGCGACAAGAAATCAGTGGAACAAGACTTTGGGGGTTGCTGAAAGAGATTTGGAATACACCAGAAGAGATTCACAAGAATGTGTTTTTGGTAAATCATTGTCCACTATTATTACTCGGTGAAACGGGTAAAAATATCACTCCGGATAAAATCAGCGGAAACGCTGTAAAAAAGTTACTTAATGTGTGTGACGAACATCTTCGAGAGGTCGTTTTACACTTAGGAATTACACGTGTAATTGGCATAGGAAAGTATGCTGAAAAGAGGGCTAAATTGGCACTTAGTGGCCTAGATATTGATATAACTACATGCTGGCATCCGTCACCCGCATCACCACTTGCAAATCGTAACGATGGTGCTGATTGGAGAGCAAATGTTCGCAAGGTATTACTGGGCGAGGATTCATAATCCATACCGGCCCTGATGGGTACATGCCTGCGAAAGAAATGGCTTGGCCAATACAGCAATCAGATAGACAATGGGTGAAACCTGAAGGTGACGACCCTCGAACTTTGTACCAAATGTTGATGGTAAGTCAGAAGATGTTTGGTAACGAACCGTGCTTCGGATTCATACCTAGCCCTGGAATGGCAAGAATACACCTGACCTACAACGAATTCGGAGACCTCTCAACTGCAATGGCTAAGGGACTACGAGACATTGGATTAGAGAAAGGCGACCGTGTTGCAATCATTCTAGACAATTCTGTTGAATGGGCTGCTCTATCTTATGGAGCAAATGCAATAGGAGCTGCTTACACTGCAATGTACACTCACCAACATGGCAAAGACTGGGCTTACATCCTTGAAGATGCAACTCCAAAGGTTGTAGCAGTACAGA
>JAACDL010000076.1 GCA_009936765.1 Methanobacteriota archaeon | reverse complement strand
TTCAACCCAGGAGTAGGCTTGTATGCCATACCTCTGCGTTGTAGAACGTCCTTCAGACCTACTTCTAAGTCAGATGGTTCCATCTCTTCTCTACCATCGGAGATAGTTTCAATCATCGCTGTTTGAACTAGCTCACGAATCCATGCACCAGAGAGCCCTTTCGAACTAGTTGCTATCTTGTCGATTACCTTGCCGTTTGGAGACTTAGTTGGCAGATTACGCATTAGATTCTGAATGATTTCTTTACGTTGATTCTTGTCTGGAAGAGGCACTTCAATAATACGGTCGAAGCGGCCAGGACGGTCAGATATAGCCGGGTCGATATTCTCGGTGTGGTTGGTTGTTGCAAGAATCACTACACCATTGTTAGGCTCCATTCCATCCATTGCTTGAAGGTACTCTCCAAGGATTGGGTGGTCGGTGAACTTTCTACTGACTGTTCCAGCGGTATCGATATCTTCGATGATAATCAGTGAAGGAGATAAGCGACGTGCAAGTTTGAACGCTGTCTTAATGTCGTGACGCTGTTGAATCATTTCAGCTGAGATTAGGATTGTTGTTGTCTCCGCTTCTGCTGCAAGTGACTTTGCATACATTGTCTTGCCAGTACCTGGAGCACCTGACAAAATAATCCCACGTGAATTAGGAAGCCCTCTCTCACCAAGAATTGGCATCAAGCGCAAGAAGTCCAATACATCCTTCTGTAGTTGTGAGCGGATGCTAGGATTCCAAGCAAGTAGTTCATCAACCATTTCGCTACGCTTCAAAAAGTTGAAATTCATATCAAAGAAAGCACCGTTAAGTGGTCCATTAAGATAGAAATCGTCTTCTAATTCATCCAGTAGTTCTAATCCACGACCCTCTGTTGCTGTGATGAAGACGATACGCTGATCGCCGTCTTGGTCCTTGGAAAGAATTGTTGCGAAACGCTCTCCATCTCTCTCATAGTAACGGTAACCTGATTGCATAAAGCGTTGAGAACCAGTTTCCCCAAGTTGGATGTTTGCATAAGTGGCTTGAGTTTCCATTTTGCCCTCAAGGTCAAACTCTTTGACCAAATCGTCAGAAGAATAGAAATTGTCCATGTGTAACTTGATTAGAGACCCCAAGTTGTTGTTCCAATATCTGAAATCCATCTGGTCTTCCCCGCCGATAAAGTCTCTAGTCATTTGACGTCCAAGAGAATATTTAGGAGGATTGATTTTGTCTTTAGCAAGCTTCTTTTTCGTCTCAAACTCTTCTAAGTCTACCTCGAATTTACCGAATGGTGTCTTTACAGTAAATACTGAACCATGATGAGCATCATCTGAATATCCTTCGTAGTCTTCACCCAACTCCTTAACTTCGTTCAATAAATCGTCTAATTCTTCCAATGCTTCATCTATTCTTCTGTTCATATTCTCACCTGTATTGTTGCTGTTTTGTAAAAAGGAAATTAATCGCTATCCGTCCAAAAATTATCGTGGAGACCCGCCAAAGTTCCACAACAAGAACACAGATTGTCAGGGGTGCTATAAACCCTGAGAATTACTTATTCAAACCCTATATTCTCAGGCCTGGCACTATCATGAATGGTTAACCTTTCATGATTGATACCCACAGGGCCGCATGTGTCCAAGATTGATGGTGCTATCGAAACATTGAACGAACTCGATTCCTGGATGCAGTGGTGCGTAGGAATCGGCGCAACATTGCTCACTCTAGTTATTGTTCGATTAGTGATGAAAAAGGTAGTTCTTGATATCGTTAGAAAGACTGCATTTGATTGGGATGACAAATTGTACACCCCGGTTACAAAGAGAATCTATCTGTTCATATTATTCGCAGGAACACAACTAACCATGACATGGGTTCTAGGAGAAGGTGACTCTTTTGCAGAAACAGTGAATCCGTTTTTCCAAGCAACATACATCCTTCTGTCAACGTCTTTGACCAGTGTGACATTGAGGACATTGGTTCCAGTAGTAATGGATAGGTTCTCTGACCCATCTAGCGTTACTGTCTCTGGTAGTAATTCACTTATCATATTCATATTCCGTGCAGCGGTTTGGTTCGGAGGATTGTACCTTGCATTGTCTGAACTCGGAATTGAATTGTTTGGAGTTCTAGCATCATTAGCTGTATTCTCCCTAATCATTGGATTAGCAATGCAGCAGACACTGGGTAACATCGTTAACTCGTTCATGCTTGCTTTGGATCAGCCTTTCGAAGTTGGAGACAGAATCGAAGTGGAAGGCAAAATTGGTTCAGTTGTATCGGTTGGAATCCTTTCCACAAAAATCCTCACACACGAAGAGAACCTGGTAGTTATTCCAAACAACAGTCTCGTTAACTCCACTGTAATCAACCACGCTCGTGGTGGCGGTGACGGAGTAGGACGCAGAATCTCATTAGTCCAAGATATTGGAGTTGGATATGATGAAGATATATCTCACGTCAAGTACACTATCCTGAAATTGATGCGAGAGTGTCCTTATGTTATCTCCAAACCTGAACCTCGTGTTCTTCTAATTGAATTAGGGGATTTTGCCAAGGTATTCAGAATGTATGGATGGGTTGAAGACTACTCAGATGAATTCGTTGCCAGAGACTGGCTGCTCAAGAATGTCGATGAACAGTTCTCTAATGAAGGAATTGAAATACCGTTCCCGACATCGGTTGAAATTTCAGGAAAGCAAAGTCCTGCCTTCAACAAGAGCCACAAGACTGCTAGCGTACGCAAGGCA